>SKLG01000065.1 GCA_007123335.1 Anaerolineae bacterium
CCCACGCTGAGGATCTCGGGGCCGATGGTGTAGCCGGCGGTGTGATCGGCGCCCATGGTGGTGGTGGCATAGGTGATGCCGATGCCCTTGACCGCGCGCGGCTCGTAGGCGGGCATACTCTGCCCCTTGACCGTCGGCGAGCGCACGACGCCGAACGCCTTGGCGGTCATATCGGTGCCGCCACCCAGGATGCGCCCCAACGGCGTGCCCTTGCCTATCTCGTGCAACAGCTCGATGGCTCTCGGTCCATCGCCAAACTCGGCCACGCCACCCTCCATGGCCACGCCGATGGTGGTGCCGGCCTCGATGGTGTCCAGGCCATAGTCGTTGCACAGGCGCACCATCTCGGCGATTTCGTCGAGGTTATCGATGCCGCAGTTGGCGCCCAGCGACCAATCGGACTCGTATTCGACGCAGGAGGCGATCTCGGTGCCGTCCTCCGCGAACCAGGTGTTGGAGCACTGGATGATGCAGCCGGGGCTGCACGCGTGGTTGTAGAGCTCTTTGCCGGTGCGGACCTTGTTGCCCTCAAAGATGGCCTCGCCGGCGATCTTGGCCGCGCCCTCAAAGCGGCCGGTGGCAAAGTTGCGCGTGGGCAGGCCGCCGGCCTCGTTCATGATGTTAATCAGCACCGCCGTGCCGTAGGTGTTGAGGCCGCCCTTGGGCTTGGTGATGTCGTGGCTGCGCAAAGCGTCGGACAGCTTTTTGCGCCCCTCGTCGAACAGCTCCTTGTTGGCAACCTCGCGGCGCGGCACGCCGGCGGCATCCACGACCACGAACTTGAGCCCCTTGCTGCCCATCACCGCGCCCATGCCGCCGCGACCCGCATAGCGGGTGGGCTTGCCCTGACGGTCGCTAAAGGCGATGCCCGAGTTGCCATAACCCCGTTCGCCGGCGACGCCGGGGCCCGCCACCTGAACCTTGCCGCCAAAGGCGTCGGTGATCTGCGGGAAGGTGTCATAGAGGGGCTGGTCCAAGTACTCGTTGGCGGGGCTAAAAGCTACCTTGGGCTGCTCCGCGTCCTGATCCCAAGAGAGGGCGACGGTCCAAAAAGAATCCTTTTCCTGCGGCTTCCCTTCGACGACCATGGCCTTGATGCCCATACGCGCCAGGTCGGCGGCAAAAGAAGCGCCGACGTTGGACTCTTTGATCGTGCCGGTGAGCGGTGATTTGGCCCCCACCGACATGCGCGCCGACGTGGGCGCGGTGGTGCCGGTGAGCAGGCCGGGCGCAAAGACGAGCTTGTTGTTGGGGCCTAGAGGGTGTGCCAGAGGGGGCACTTCGTCGTACACGATGCTCGACGTGACGCCACGTCCGCCAAGCAGTTCGTATTCCTTGGGAACCTCCTCAAGCCGATAGGACTGGTCGCTCATGTCAATTCGTAGGATCCACATGTGTCACACCTCCTCGTATGTCGCATCAGACCATTCGATTCCGGACCGTGCCGTATAGCGTTGATCCGTCAGACGCCCGCAGTGTCGGGCTGCCCACCTGCGGCTATCATGCACGAACGCGAGGGCGATGTCAAGCGCTACCTGGCCGCGATCGGCCGGGCGATGGTGGCCACATTGTCGCCTTGTCTGGTGATCCCGATGGCCCGCCGGCCGATGAGCACGCCGGTGGTCCGCGCCAGCACCGTCTCGGGCGGGCGGTCGCAGCGCTCGGGGAAATGGACCTGGCCCACCGCCTCGCCGGCGTCCACGGCCTCGCCCACATCGATAAAGCTTTCATAGAGGCCATCGGCCCGGCAGACGATATAGTCCTCCTCTTCCGTCGCCGCGATGGTCTCCACCTCGTACTCGGGGCGCTCGATCTCGCCGTCGAGCAGGCCCTGCTGGATCAGGACGTTCCGCACGCCGCGCTCGGCGACCCGCAGCACGCCGGGGTGGCACTCGCCGCCGCCGCCCATCTCGGTGGTCACCACCAGCTTGCCCATGCGCTCAGCCTCCACGGGCAGCAACCCCTCGCCGGCGACATCGGCGTAGATAAAGACATAGTGCGCCCCCCAGATGAGGGCGGCTTCCAACATGCGCGCGTATTGGGCGTCGTCGGGCACGCGGTGCAGCGTGGCGCAGGGGTAAAAGACCATGGAGCGTCCGCCACTGTGAATATCCATAACAATGTCGGCCAGGGGAAAGAGGACGGTGGTGACATAATGGGCCACCATACTGGTGATCGTGCCGCTGGCCTGGCCGGGGAAGGCGCGGTTCATATTCTGCCCGTCCAAAGGCGAGACTCGCGCCCCCTCGCGCACCGCCGGCAAGTTGAGCGCCGGAATGATGATGATCCGCCCGTGGACCTCCTCGGCCTGGAGCCGGCGAGCGAGTTTCATCAAGGCTACCGGTCCCTCACACTCGTCACCGTGGTTGCCCCCAAAGGCTAGCATCGTGGGGCCAGATCCACCATGGATCATGACGATAGGGATCTGGAGCTTGGACCAGCCTCCGGTGTTGTGAGAATAGGGCACATGCAGGTATCCCTGCTGCTTGCCTCGTTGGTCGAAATCGACATCGCTGATGATCTGGGTTTCTTGGGCCATATTGCTCCTATCTGTGGAGGAAACTATCATGCGGATGCCCAAGCCGTCGAATGCATCCGTCAAGAACAATATGGACCATGACAGAGTGCTGCGTCAAGCACGAAACAAAGCCGTCTCGACAGCACATGATGCTCCCTAGCGCATCGGGTACACCGGGCGCAGAATCCAATCCTGACCCGTGTCTCCCGAATGCTGACGGTGCACGATTCTGCCGCCGACGATGTCCAGAAACCCCCCATTATGCCTGGATACGATCTGTACCTGTCTATCATTGGCGCGAAACTGCCAATGCTGACCCTCTGCGACCCTGAATTCGCACAGCATCACCGTCAAGCCATCGGCGTTTCCTGCAGACGTTGCATCCAGATAGCGCGAACTGTGACGATGGATGACGCGATAGTGATCACCAACGGGCTGCAAAGTCCACAGGGACTCTTCTAATGAGGTTTGCCCAAGATGCAGCGCCTGGCAGCCTGGCACGTCGCTGGCCGGCGCCGCAAGAGCTTGGCCTGTCGCGCCATGAATCAACTGGAAGGGATTCCCTTTCTTCAGTTCGCGGAGCATGGCGTCCCCGGGCAACGTCGATAGTGTAGGGGGCGACGTTGGCTGAATAGCCATCGAGGGCCTGGCTGCCAACGACTCTACGCTCATTGGGGGCACATTCTGTTTGACGGGATTCCCGCCCCGGTCTTGCGACAGTCCTCCTGCATGCTGCCAATCATACGGCAGCAGCCCGCGATCATTGAGGAACTGACGCACGCCTTTGGCCAACCCAATGGCCATGCTTTCCACAGCAGGGGCGCTATGTAACGCATCGCGATCCTGAAGCAATGAACCGAGCTCTACCACCACGGCTGGTGTGCTCCTATGCACGCCCGTGGCAGGATGCAGCAGGACATGGTCTTGACGTTCCCAGATATCAAGAGCCGAGCTTGGCGCGATGCGTCCGCGCAGTTCAGAGCCATAGAACTCGGTCAGACGATTGACCAGTTGGCTCGATGCGGAATTGGCCTCATGGCCGCGCCAACAACAGATATAAAAGCCGCTTCGGTTTGGATCACACCCTGCGGTATGGAGGATCACCACGACATCGGCGCGCACGCCCCTGAGGGCGGTGAGTGGCTGAGCGTTTTGGGTCGACCCGCCAAAGAGAGTGACCTCTATCGGGGCCTCCCGCAGTCTTTGAACCAGGGCCTCGGCGACGCGTTGGGTTACGGCGCTCTCGGAGAGACCACCGAGTTCACAAGGCGGTGATCCCGAGACACCAGGAATAGCACCCACCACAACAAGCACCCTTGGAAGATCGGGGCCGGTCTCCTCGATAGGCCTTGGTAGAGAGGAGACCGGATTGGTATTCGTGGAAGCAAGGAGGACGTTGGCGGCTTCCTCGTCGTTTCCAGCCATTGCACCAAACACTGTGTACATCAAGAGGACTATTGATACTATAGGAGTTACAATACCAAAAAAGAACCTCCCCAAGAGATCAGACATCGCCCCCACCTCCTTTTGCCCTCAAGACCCCGCTTGGAAGCGTTTTCCTGAGGCCAAACTACGTATGACGTGTCTGGTTCTATTATGACGGACAAGATCCCAAAAAGCTTGATCCATTACCGTCAATTTACCGACGGATTTCTGACATCATTGTCTGAGATAGCCTATACAAACAGTCATGAGCGGTTATGAGCGTGCAAGGGTATAACGGAGATCGAGATGATGCGTATAATGGACGTGCAACCGAGAAGAAAGGGGAGGCAAGGATGCTAGGAGGAATGATGCCCCTACTGTTCGCGTCACCGCTGGTGGTGGGGTGCTGCTATGGTGGCCTGACAAGCGAACGCAGCCCTGGCCGCATAACGCATAAGTCATTGAGCTACGCGGGCTTGAGCGATGAGAGCGAATCTCGGGCGACTGCAGATACAAGGGACATCCCCACGTGCAGGCTCGGGAGACCGGTTCGGGGCATGTCCTTGAGTTAGGGCATAGGCTTCCACCACAGGGCGAACCACAGCAGCTCGCCCTTTTTTTCATTGCGCACCGTGTGATAGACGTCGGGCGGGATCTCGACGACATCGCCGGGCGAGACGTGCTGCTCCTCATCCCCCACGATGACGACGCCGTCACCCCGATGGAAAAAGTATATCTCAGCAGTGGGATGAGCGTGGCCCTCCATAGCGCTGGGGCCGTCTAGATACCCCCATGCATGGTCGAAAGGGGCTCGAACTCCTGCCGGCAACACATCCATGGCCAGGATAGTGTCATTGTGGGTCGGGTGTGCATCCTCTTTGTGAAAGCGGCTGATGTTCATGGCGTCCTCCAGGCTGCCGATCTGCAGTGCATGGATACCATGATAACGCGAGACGAGGCATGAATCAAAAAGAGAGGCGTTCCGGGAGATGCCGAGGGATGTCTGCTGTGATGGACAGGTTAGCGGACGATATTGCAGCGACGATGTCGATTGAGAGTTGGATGCACCTGTCAGACTAGGATGTCAGCGGTGATGAGAGTTGCTGCTCCCGGAACACGCCGTCGGGTACCATACCATGATTCGACGACATCGGCAAATCGAGGGTACGTATTATTGAGAATTCATATCGTTATGTCAAATAATGCGCGCTTGCCCGTCTGCCGCCTTATGATCGATGATGTTTGACCCAGAACCCTTATCTGAGGACAATGCGGCTGTTCACGATCGTCAAGACATGCCGGTCATCAGAGGGGAGGCAATCTGTGTCCGCGAAGGAGCACATTCGCGTAGCCGTCATCGGTGTCGGAGGCATCGCCCGCGGCCAACACATTCCAGGTTACTTGTTCTGCAACGATAGAGCCCAGGGTGTCGGTGGCCCGACTGTCGAGATCGCGGCCTTTTGCGATGTCAACGAGACATCGCTACAGGCTATGGGCGCTCAACATGGCATCTCACGCCTCACGACCGACTATTGCGAAGTGATGGCCATGGAGGACATCGATATCGTCAGCATCTGCACGTGGCCCGATACCCATCACCAGATAGCCATGGCGGCCATCGCCGCGGGCAAGCATATCTACTGCGAAAAGCCGCTGGCGCGCACCTATCCGTTGGCACAAGAGATGTGTGATGCCGCGCACCGCGCCGGAGTCAAGACCGCCGTAGGCTTTACCCATCGACTTACGCCAGCGGCCCAGTTGGCGCATCGGTTGATCACTGGCGGATCGCTGGGCGAGATCTACCAGATGATGGCGATCTATTCCATGGGCGGGGTCGACTTTGCCGAGCGCGCATTGACGCCGCGCCGCACTCGGGCGGTCACCGGCGGTGGGCCACTCTTTGAGCTGGGTCCCCACATGGTGGACATGGTGCGCTGGTGGACAGGGCAGGAGATCACCGCCGTCTGCGCGCAGAATCGCACCTACATCAAACGACGTCGCTGGCAGGATAGAGAGGATTGGGCGGACGTAGATATTGAGGATGCCTCAACCTTTTTGGCGAACCTGGAAGGCGATACCACCTGCGTGTTCAGTCATAGTAGCGTCATCACCGGCCGCAACTTTGACCAACGAGTGGAGGTGTACGGCAGCCGCGGCGCCCTGCTCTATGATCAGGCTCGGCCTTTTGAGCTACGGGCTTGCCTCGGCGAAGAGATGGTTCGGCTGTGCGCGAGTTATGGCCTCTATGATCCGCTGTGGGGGCTCTATCGGCAGGAGGAGCCCTATCCCGTCATCCCTGTGCCGCGCGAGTTCGTCGACGCAGTGCCTGGGGCGCGCCAGGGCAAGCCCTGTCGGAGCTATGCGCCGGCGCTGGTCGCCGCGCTGCACGGTGAGACGCCAGAGATCCTGCCTACATTTGAGGACGGCGCCAGGGCACAAGAGGTGCTCGACGCCGTACTGCTCTCAGCGGAGGAGCGTCGTTGGGTTGATCTGCCGCTGGATAGCCAATCGACCTGATCCAGCCTCATTGCAACTTGACGTATATCTACCTGTTAACACGGAGGGAGACGATGAAACTGGGACTGGATCTGTATAGCGTTCGCTCGCAGGGCTGGGACGCCATGAGAATGCTCGACTACTGCCACGACCTCGGCGTCAATGTGGCCCACTATGGCCTTGGTGAACTGGGCACTACCAACGTCGAGGATCTGGATCGCCTCAAGGCCCGCGCCGATGCCTTGGGCCTGGAGATCGAGGTAGGCATGGGCTCCATTTGTGAAACCTCGCCCTCGTTCAACCCCGATCGCGGGGGCACGGCTGTGGAACGCACCCGTCAGGCCCTGGAAGTGGCGCACCGACTGGGCTCGCGGGTGCTCAAGTGCCTGTTGGGTGGCGCCGCCGATCGCAGGACCGAGACGCCATTGGAGGTGCATATCGCCAACTGTGTGGCCACCTGCCGAACGGTGCGTGAGCAAGCTATGGATTTGGGCATCAAGCTGGCGGTGGAGAATCACGCCGGCGACTTGCAGGGCTGGGAGCTGCGCGGCCTGATCGAAGAAGCCGGTCCCGAGTATGTGGGCGCCTGCCTCGACACCGGCAACTCGGTGTGGGTGGCCGAGGATCCCATGGTCACCTTTGAGCATTTGGCGCCCTATATCGTCACCAGCCACCTGCGCGATAGCGTGGTATGGGCGCATCCTCGGGGCGCTGCCTACCAGTGGGTGGCCATGGGAGATGGCAACGTAGGCATGCCGGCTGTGGCAGAGCGCTACAAGGCGCTGGGAGATCAGGCCACGTTCACCCTGGAGATCCTCACCGGCACGCCGCCGCGGCTGCTCAACTATCTGGAGCCCGAGTACTGGACCGCCTTTCCCCAGGCTCGCGCGGCCGAGTTCGCTCGCTTTGAGCGCCTCGTGCGCCAGGGACAGCCCTTTGTGGGCACCATGGTGATGGTCGCCGCCGATGCCGACGCGCCCGCCGAATACGAGGCGGCACGCATCGCCCAACAACGCTACGATGTCGAGCGCAGTGTGAGGTATTGTCGCGAGGTGCTCGGCATCGGAGAGTAGATGGCGTAGAGCCAAGTGCCGGGCCTCGGCAGTGCCCATTGCGCACTTGCCACTGCCCGGCGGCTATCTTTGGGGGGCGCTTCCATTTCACGTAGAATAGTCGAAATTCACCTTGCAGACATCCTCAGCAGGAGGCGTCATGTCGCGTTTCGAGTCCAACAAGCCAGATGACCCAGGGGCGCGCCGTTTGATAGCTGCGTTCCTATCGCCCAAGGGCATTCTGGGCTTGGCGCTAGCGCTACTCTTGGCCCTGGCATCGGGAGTGTGGGCTTCGCCGCAGCAGGTTGCGCCCCGACAAACGGTGCCCACGCGCACCCCGACGGAGGCGCCGCAACCAACAGCGACATCCACACCCACACGCACACCCGTAAGGAACACGCCAGCCCCAATAGTACCGACAGATACTCCCATCGCTGCGACGCCACTGGCCACCGAGACGCCCGATGCATCCCCACAGAACACCGATACACCTTATCCGGCGGACACGCCGAGACAGGTCGGGGAAGCCACCCGGCTCCCGCCACTGGAAACTACCCCTGTGAGTGACGGACTCTTGTATGTATTGCTGCAAGACAAGGAGACGTTGGCGCGCTTTGTGCCGCCGACGCCGACGCCGAGCCCCACCCCCACGCCGCTGCCGGCCCAGCTGCCCACAGAGTTGTCCGGCAAGATCGCCTTCCAGTCCAACTATTTAGGCAGGACGCGCCTCTTTCTCGTCGACCCCGACGGAGGAAATCTGGCCCTGCTGGTCGCCTCGTGGGTCTATGATGTCGCCGTGGCGCAAGATCGCCTCTCCCCCGATGGACGCTATTATGTGAAGCAGGGGCAGGGCAACAACGGCATCGATCTCTTTGTGGGTCCGGTAGGCGGTGGCGAGGCCAAACGATTGACCTTTGTGGGGCAAGGCAAGGCCTGGGATTGGGCCTGGGCGCCCGATGGACGGCACATTGCCTTCACCTCCAACCAGGAGGGCGACGACGATATCTTTGTGGTCCAGATATGGACGCCTGACGATCCACTGCCCAGGACAACCAAACTGACGGTGGATGGATCATGGGAATCGGACAAGCATCCTAGCTATTCGCCCGACGGCAGCCAGATTGTCTTTTACAGCAACCGCTCGGGGCGTGATCAGCTCTGGATCATGAACGCCGATGGATCCAATCCGCGCCAGTTGCTGGCACTCGATGGCGATTGCTGGAATCCAGTGTGGCTCAAATAATGGGCGCAGAAACCGCTTGAGCGATCAAGCACCCGCGCAATATCGCATTTCAACACTATACGGGAGGCTGACGGATTATGCAGAGTGTATCGGTGCCCTGGAGCGTATGGTACGAAAACACTACGTTCGAGTTGACTTTCCCCGATAGCTGGGAGCTACATGTCGCCGAAATGAAGGGCGGCCCCGAGATCGGTGACGAGGGCATCCGCCGGGCTTTGGCCGAGCCCATCGGCGCGCCGCCCTTGCGCGAGGTAGCGCGCGGCCGTCGCGATGCCGCTATCCTCATCGATGACCTGACCCGCCCCACGCCGAGCTATCGCCTGCTGCCCTACATTCTGGAGGAGCTGGCCGCTGCCGGCCTAGGCGACGATCGGGTGCGCATCGTGTGCGCACTGGCCGCTCACCGCCCCATGACCCGCGACGATTTCCTCAAAAAGATCGGGGCGGACCTGCTGGAGCGTCTGGAGATCATCAACCACAACGCCATGGACAGCCTCCAGTTCTATGGGCATTCTTCTGAGGGTATACCGATCTGGGTGAACCGCGATTTTGCGCGCTCTGATGTCAAGATCGCCGCCGGGATGATCACCCCGCGCGGGCGCATCTTTGGCGGGGGCGCCAAGCTGCTCTTGCCGGGGGCCTGCGGTCGAGAGACGATCCTGGCCAACCACATGTACTGCCCCCAAGATACATTTCGTGAGCATATAGACGAGGTAGCCAACCTCGTGGGGCTAGAGTATATCGTCAATCCGCTGCTCAATGCCAGAGGCGAGATCATGGCCCTGGTCGCCGGCCACTATCGCGAGGCCTTTGCACACGGCATCGAGATCGGCAAGAAACTGTACCGCACCGAGGTGCCCGATGGCATGGATATCGTCGTGGCCAACGCCTGGCCCAAGGACACCGAGGCCACCCAGGCTGGCATGGCCATGGTGCCGCTCTATGGCGCCCAAGAGACGGCCCTCAAGGAGGGCGGCACGACGGTCATCACCGCTGCTTGCCCTGAGGGGTTGGGCTTTCACTCGGTGATGGGACCGGGCACCCTCTACAAGGAGCGCAGCCGCCGCTCGGGCACCGGAGGGCGCGTGACCAGGGTGCCCGACGGGTCGCGAATTATCTTTTCGCCCAACCTGAACAAGTATGATGTCCGCAACCAGTTCGGCGAGAATGCACGGCTCTGCAGGACCTGGCCCGAGGTGCTCGATGCGTTGGAGGCCAAGCACGGCGCTCAGGCCAAGGTTGGCGTCTTTCCCTGCGGCGCCATTCAATACGGCGGTCAATAGCACACCATAAGCTAGACTGTTCTCACATAACTAGCGAGGGCCGCAGCCGGTATTCGGCTGCGGCCCTCGTTCTGCTTGCCTATGCTTGGCTAGTCGATGGCAAAGAAGAGGATACGGAAGGTGATATAGAAAATGTACAGAAAGATGAGATAAAAAGCCCACCTTTTCGTCAGCTTGCCTCCCCGGAACCAGAGAATAGCCCACAATATGGCGCCGGTGATCGTCTCCCAAGGCAAGTCCCACATTACCAGCGGGCGAGGAACCCAGTAGGTGGAGACCAAAGCGCCACCGCCGATGGCCAGCAAAGGATTGGTGATATTGCTACCGATCAAGGTGCCCAGCGAGACGCCCTGTTCCTTGTTACGGATGCCCGAGATGGCCGTCATAAGCTCAGGCATGGCCGAGGCGATGCCGAGGGTGACCACGCCGATGAGCGAGCCGCCGACGCCGGTGGCATGCACGATGAGTTCCGTAACCTCCAGGACCACCTGAGCGCTCAGAATAGTGAGGGCCATGGCGCCCAAGGCGATGAGGGCATAGACCAATGCCTCGCGGCCCGACTGTGGTCCTTCCCGCGACTCGTCAATCGCGACCTCGGGCTTGAAATATTTGCGCTCGTCCCGGTATAGGAAATAGGTATAGCCGATAAAGCTACCGACCAAAATGGCGCCATCTAACCGTGAATAGACGCCGTCAAGGCCCAGGATGATGCACATGAGCGTGGTAGCGATCATCGGCAGCATCGATTTGGTCAAAAAGTAGCGGCGGAAATAGAGACCTCCGGCAGCAAACACCACCAAGGCCATAATCAATGTCTGCTGCACCACGTCGGAGCCAATGTTCGCGCCGAGGACGATGGATGAGCTGATCCGATAGTCCAGAGTGCCGCGCAGGATGCCTACCGACGCCGTCAGGTGCGCACTGAGCTCTGGGATGCTCGTGGCCAACGAGAGGACGGTCATGCCCATAAATGTGGCAGACAGATCGAAATATTCAGCCAGACCGACCAGCCGTTTCACCGCCTGGTCAGCACTGAGGATCAGGATAGCTATCGCGACCAGGCCGATGATAATATCGCTTGCAAGGCTTATACCAATGAGACTGCCCATATTCGCTCCATTTTCGATGCATCATAGGCAGGCCTGCTATGGCGCAGACAAA
>SKLG01000398.1 GCA_007123335.1 Anaerolineae bacterium
TACGAGTTGGATACGCCAGCTCTGGTCGTCGATCTGGACGTCCTGGAGCGCAACATTCAGCAGATGGCCGAACACTGTGCCGCTTTGGGCGTGCCCCTGCGCGTGCACACCAAGACCCACAAGACCCCCGAGATCGCCAAGATGCAGTTGGCCGCGGGCTCTCAAGGCATCGTCTGCCAAAAGCTAGGCGAGGCGGAGATGATGGCCCAGGCCGGAATCGACGACATCCTGATCCCCTATAACATCGTAGGCAAGCCCAAGACGCGCCGGCTGGCCGCGCTGGCGCGCATGGCCAGGATGACGGTGGCCGCCGATTCGCTGGCTACCGTGCAGGGTCTCTCCGAGGCGGCCGCGGCTGACGACTGCACCATCCACGTATTGGTGGAGCTGGACACCGGCGGCAAGCGCTGCGGCGTGCAATCGCCCCAGGCGGCCCTCGAGTTGGGGCAGGCGGTGGACCAGTTACCAGGGCTGGCTCTGCAAGGGGTGATGACCTACCCCAGCCGGCCCGAGTCCAAGCCTTTCCTCGATGAGACGGTGGCGCTATTTCGCAATGCCGGCCTGTGCTGCGACACCATCAGCGGCGGGGGCACCGGTTCGGAAGAGGATAGCCAGTTCTTGGGCTGCACCGAGCATCGCAGCGGCTCCTATGTCTTTGAGGGGATGACTCGCATTCACGGCAGCGGCGACATTACCCCGGAGCGCTGCGCGACGCGGGTCATCTGCACCATCGTCAGCGTGCCCACGGCCGATCGCATTATCATCGACGGCGGGCAAAAGACCTTTGAGGCCTATCCTCCCGCGCCCTATGGCTTGATCGTTGAGCATCCATCGGCTAAAATCTATGGCATGTCCGTTGAGCATGGCCATGTCGATGTCAGCGACTGCGACTATTCTTTTCAGGTGGGCGAAAAGGTCTCGGTCATTCCGAGGCATCAGGGCAAGGTGACGAACATGCATGACGAGATGGCGGCCTCTCGCAATGGAGAGGTGGAGGCCATCTGGCAGGTTCGAGGCCGCGGCAAGATTCGTTAGGCGCTGGCCATTCCATCGCCTCCCAAAGGGGGCTGTAGGTGTTCGCTGCGCCATGTCGAAATCAGCGGGGCAATCATCCCGCATGTGCGAAAAGGAGGAACTCTATGGATCGTCGTGTTATCGTGCCCGAGGGCACCGACCCCAGCGCGTTGCCGTTTTCCCCGGCCATCCAGGCGGGCAACTTGGTCTATCTATCGGGATCGGCCGGCATTGACGAGCAGGGCAATGTTCCAGGGCCCGATATCGTCTCTCAGGCGCGCCAGGTGATGAAGAACCTGAGCGGGCCGCTCCACGCCGCCGGCTCCTCGTGGGACAAGGTGGTAAAGGTGAACTGCTATCTCACCCACGCCGCCCGCGATTTTGCGGGCTGGAACCAGGTCTGGAAAGAGTACTTTCCCACTGATCCGCCTGCGCGGACCACGGTGGGCAACGGCATGCTGCGTGCAGAGTGGCTCATTGAGGTGAATCTCATCGCCTATGTCGACTAGTCGGTACGCGGCGCTTTGCCGCAGTATCTATAGAAACCCCATATTTTCCGTAGGAGGGACATCATGGAAAAGGAACTGATTCTTCCGCCAGGCACCAGCCGCGACAGCATCAACATCGCCCCCGGCTGCAAGGTTGGCAACTTGCTCTACCTCTCGGGCTCTGCCGGAGCCAAGGACGGCAAACTGGCCGGCGACGACATCGAGTCGCAGGCGCGACAGGCGATGGAGAATCTGGGCCGCGTGCTCGATGCGGCTGGCACCTCGTGGGACAAGGTGGTCAAGGTGAACTGCTTCCTGGTTCACGCCGCCCGTGATTTCCAGGGCTGGAACAATGTGTGGAAAGAGTACTTTCCGCAGGATCCGCCCGCCCGCACCACCGTGGGTGGGGATATCGCCATGGAGGGCGCACTGATCGAGGTCGAGCTCATCGCCATCGTGTAGCGCGGAGTTGTGGGGCGGAACCGGCGCCGAGCGTGGCTGCCGGTTCCGCCTTTTGCTGTGTGCGTCGAGTTGCAAGGTAGCGCGCCGGCCGCTGAGCGAGAGTGCCTGCGTGTGCGGAAAGGAAGTCAAGATGGACAGTCTGCGTATAGAACGTGTGGAGCGCACCTGGGTCGAGGTGCCGATGAAGCCGCGCCATGCCCGGCACCTGACCCGTGAGAACTGGGACTGGGGTGTGTTCGAGATCTTGCGCCTGCACACCAACACCGACCTGGTGGGCTATGGCGAGACGATGATCTATTACACCTGGAGCCGCGTGCCCCAGGAGCAGATCGATCGGGTGATCGGCCACTCACCGTTCGAGTTTCTGTGGGACGACAAGCTGGGCAGCGGCCTGCAGATGGCGATGTACGATCTGGCGGGCAAGGCGTTGGGCGTGCCCTGCTACAAGCTCATGGGCCCCAAGGTGCGCGAGTGGTGCCCGGCCTCGTGGTGGACCAACGACATGTCCACTGAGGATTGGTGCGACGAGATTCGCGAGGCGCTGAGCCTGGGCTATATGAGCGCCAAGCTCAAGGCCCGACCCTGGCGCGATTTCAAGGCGCAAATGGAGGAACTGGCCGCCCTCGTGCCCTCCGATTTCCGCTTTGACGCCGATTTCAACGGCTTTTTGCTCAACGCCGGCCATGCCGTACCCTATCTGTTGGAGCTGGAAAAGAACCCGGCCATCGTCATCTTTGAGTCGCCCATTCCGCAGGGCGATGTCGAGGGCAACGCCGTCGTTCGTAGCAAGATCACCCGGCCCATCGCCATGCACTATGGCAGCCCACCCATCCAGACGACGATCCGCGACGAGGTCTGTGACGGCTTTGTCATCGGCGGGGGCGCAAACAGCATCCGCAAGCAGGCCGCAGTGGCCGAGCAAATGAACAAGCCCTTCTGGCTGCAGATGGTGGGCACCGGCTTTACCACGTCGTTCATGCTCCACTTTGGGGCCACCCTCTCTCACGCCA
>SKLG01000232.1 GCA_007123335.1 Anaerolineae bacterium
CAACATCGGTGAACAACAACCTCCTGATCGCGATCGTGGCGTGTGCCCTGATGCGCACGAGTATCAGGACCCGCGCACACCTCTATGGATAGTATACCACGCTCTCCGGTGCCGCCCATTTGGCGCCTATGAAGATGTCTGGGAAGCGAGACCAAATGCTCGTCCCTACGTATAGCAGACGATGTACACCTTGTGCGTGACGCTGCGGACTGTGTGACGCTGCGGACTGTGCGATGTTGTGGATCATCCCGGTAAGGTAAGCCTGGTGCGCTGTAGCAGAGAGGGTTCCCTGGCGTCATCACGGCTCGGCAGGGATTGCCAGGGTGATGGTTTTAGAGCTATACTCGGTGAGACCGTGGGTGATTTAGCTGTGGGGCCAGGGCATTGCGCGGCTCTAGAGAAGAGGAGGTTTGGGACATGGAATATGGACGGATCATCAAGCGGGCTATCGACATCACCTTTCGCCAGAAGGTACTATGGATATTTGGTATCGCCGCGGCAATCTTTGGCGGCATGGAAGGCGGGCGCGGGGGTGGCCAGGGGCTACAGTACACCTTTAGCCCAGGGACCTTGCCGCGTTTCGAGATTCCTCGGATGCCTTCGCCAACGCCGCCTTTTGGGCCCATGGTGCCACGGGTGCCGTGGGAAAGCATCGTGCCCATCGTGCTGCTCATTCTGGGGATCATCGCAGTGTTTGGCATCCTCTGGGCCATCGTCAGCATCATTGTGCGCTACACCAGCTTTGGCGCGCTCATCGGCATGGTGAACCAGGTGGAGGAAGTGGAGCAGACCACCTTTCAATCAGGGCTACGCACCGGCTGGGGGCGCCTGTTGCCCCTTTTCGTCATCAACCTGATCATCGGCATCGTCGGGATAATCTTTGCTGTGGCTCTGGTCATCCTGATGATCATCGGCGGCCTCTTTGCGGCGATACCGGCTATCCTGCTCTTTAACGTGAGCGAAGGAGCCGGGGTTGCGGGCATCCTGATAGGGGTCATCATTGGCCTCGGGCTCATCTTATTGCTGATCCTGTTAGCCGTGGCCTTTTCCGCCGCGGTTACCATTGTGCGCGAGCTGGCTTTCCGGGCCAGCGTTATCGAGAACCGGGGCATCTTTGAGGCGCTGGGCGCGGGGCTCACTCTGCTGCGCACCAGGCTGCGCGAGACGGTGCTCATGTGGCTGTTGCTGGCGCTCATCCGCCTTGCCCTGAACATTCTGGCCATCCCACTGGTGTTGCTCGGCATGGTCATCATTCTGATCCCGGCGTTGTTAGGCGGGATGCTCACCGAATCGCCCCTGATAGCCCTACTCGGCGCCACGCCTGGCATCTTTTTGGTGCTGTTGGCGGGGTTGTTCATCGGCGGGTTGGTGCTCGTCTTTTATTCGGCAGTCTGGACGCTCACCTTCCGCGAGCTACAATTCGGCGATATGCGCTACCAGGCTGTCTAGCAAGAACCGGCGAGAGATACTGCCCGACCCTGCGCTATACTCGACGCAGGGCCGGGCAGTCGAGTAACGTTGTCTCGGACACCCCATGTGAGAGCGCGGGCCAGACGACGCTTTGCGAGGCAACATCGATCCGACAAAGCGGAGGTCAGACATGGCGGATAGGGAACAACCCACCTTTTGGAACGTCACGCTGCGCACGATGATCGTCCACACCGTATCCTACTTTATCGTGGGCTTGCTGGCCCTCACCCTGTTCGACTATGAGGCGCGGTTCGCGGAGCCGCCACTCAGCCTCTTTATGCGCCCGATCGATGATCCACTCGTCACTCTCGGTGTCCTGTTTCAGCCGCTTCGCGGGCTACTCTTTGGCATCGTCTTTTACCTGCTCCGCGACAGCCTATTCTGGCGACCAAGAGGCTGGCTCGTCGCCTGGACGATGTTGGTCTTTGTCGGCATCTTTTCCACCTTTGGGCCAGCGCCCGGCTCCATCGAAGGGTTCGTCTACACGACGATCCCTGTTGGGGGGTTGTGGGGTGGCATGGCCGAAGTTCTGACCCAGTCGCTGCTGCTCGCCGTGCTGACCGTCTATTGGGTCGAGCGTCCTCAAATACGCTGGCTGAATTGGGTTCTCGGCATTCTGTTCATCTTGGCGCTGCTGCTTCCTGCCCTGGGATTGCTAGCGAGTCAGATGGTGGCAGGTTAGGCTACTGGGCGGTAGGCGCATGCTGCTCATACTATGGGCCGTCGCACGTGTGTCACCGCTTGGCAAGGAAATGGGCTGAACAAGACAGACCATATCGGCGAGGATTCATTGTCTAGAGAGCGAGCGTCTCACCACGATCGGCACAGGCGGCCATCGGCCATGTGGATAGCCATTTTCCTGATGGGGATGCTGGCGCTGCCGGTCTTGCTCGCGACAGGGCAGCTCCGGCCGCCGAGGCCGCTGCCGATAGACGCACCGCCGGATGCGTTTAGCGCCGAGCGAGCGATGGTGCATCTGCAATCCATCGCCCGGCAGCCACGCCCGACAGGCTCGGCAGCGTTGCGCGAGGCTCGTGACTATTTGTACCACGAGTTGGATCGCCTGGGGCTAGAGACCGAGCTGCAACGCGGCAGCATCGCCCACGGCGAGCGGCTCTGGGAGGTGGAGAATGTCGTCGGCAGGCTGCCGGGGACAGAGGGCGCAGGGACGTTGCTCCTCGTCGCTCACTATGACTCTTGGCCAGGTAGCCCAGGCGCCGGAGACAATGGCATATCGGTGTCGGCCTTGCTCGAAGTGCTGCGGGCGCTCCAAGATACCACGCCGCCGCGCAACGACCTCATCGTCCTCTTGACCGACGGCGAGGAGGTCGGGCTGCTGGGCGCCAGACTCTTTGTCCAAGAGCATCGCTGGCTTGACGATGTTGACCTGGTCATCAATCTGGATGGCGGCGGCCAAGGCGTTCCGCTCCTCCTGGAGACCAGCCCCCAGAACGGTTGGCTGATACGCGAGTACGCCCGAGCGGCGAGTCAGCCCTTGGC
>SKLG01000251.1 GCA_007123335.1 Anaerolineae bacterium
CCTTGCCCGCGCCCACCGAGCGCGCATCGTTGACCACGATGTATATGGCGCCGCGCACACCCGTCGAGCTGGCCCTGGCGGACATGTGGATACAGCTTTTGGGCATCCCCCGCGTCGGCATCCAGGACGATTTCTACGAGCTGGGCGGCCACTCTCTGCTCGCCACCCAACTCGCCTCTCGGATTCGCGAGGTGTTCCGGCTCGATCTCGCGTTACGCGAGGTCATGCAAGCGCGCACCATCGGAGAGTTGGCCCAACGGGTCGAGGCCGGGCTGCGGGCGAATAGCGGCATACAGGCGCCATCGATCAAGCCTGTGGCTCGCGATGGCGACCTGCCCCTATCTTTTGCGCAGCAGCGACTATGGTTCCTGGATCAACTGACCTCGGGGAACTTGTCCTACAGCATCCCCATCGCCTTCCGCTTGCGGGGCGAGCTTGATGTGGATGCTCTGGAGCGCAGCCTGCAAGAGGTGGTACGACGACACGAGGTGTTGCGGACTCACTTGATGGCTCGAGGCGGCAAGCCCGTCCAGGTGATCGAGCCTGACGCGCAGATCGCTTTGCCGGTTGAGGACGCGAACAGCCTGGAGCATATCGACCTGGAGGCAGCGGCGCGAGAGCCCTTCGATCTGTCCCGCGGTCCTCTATTGAGAGCCAAGCTGTATCGCATCACGCCAGAAGATCACATCGCTATCCTAGTCATGCACCATATTATCTCGGATGGCTGGTCGATGAGCATTCTCGTGCGCGAGATGTCAGAGCTATACGCGGCTCTGACGCAGGGCCAGCCGTCGTCATTGCCCGAGCTTGCCATTCAGTACGCCGACTTTGCCGCTTGGCAGCGCGAGTGGTTGCAGGATGAGGTTCTCGACGAACAACTGGCGTATTGGCGTGAGACGCTGGCCGGCGCTCCGCCGATCATCGAACTGCCGACCGATCACCCGCGACCGGCGCTACAGAGCCACAACGGCGCTCTGCACGATTTCAGCGTGTCGGGCGAGACTCTCGACGCTCTCAGAACTCTGAGCCGCGAAGAGGGCGCTACGCTGTTCATGACGCTGCTGGCCGCGTTCCAGGTGGTGCTTCAGCGCTACAGTGGGCAGGATGACATCTGTGTCGGTACGCCCATCGCCAACCGCAACCGCCCCGAGATCGAAGGGCTGATCGGCTTTTTCGTCAATACGCTGGTCATGCGCACCGATCTATCGGGTCAGCCCACCTTCCGCGAGCTGATCGGCCGTGTGCGCGAGGTTGCGCTAGAGGCCTATGCCCATCAGGACCTGCCCTTTGAGATGCTGGTTGAGAGCATCCGCCCCCAGCGCGATCTGAGCCACACCCCTCTATTCCAGGTCATGCTTGCGTTGGGCAATACGCCGGTACAAGCTCTGGAGCTGCCCGGTCTATCGCTGACGCCGCTTCAGGCGCATTCCGGCACGGCGACATTCGATATGACCCTCTCGATGAATGAAACGCCCGACGGACTGGTTGCCTCCATCGAGTACAACACCGGGTTGTTCGAGCCAGAGACCATCGCGCGGCTTGCCCGGCACATCCAGCAATGCCTGCAAAGCGTGATCGAGCAGCCGGACGCATCGATCGCCAGCCTATCGCTCCTCACTCCCGAGGAGCAGCAACAGATACTCGTGGATTGGAACCAAACCGCCGTCGACTTTCCGAGCGATGTCTGCGCCCACGAACTCTTTGAGAAGCATGCGCGACGAACGCCCGATGCCATCGCGCTGACCTTTGAAGAGCGCATATGGACCTATGACCAAGTGAATCGGCGCGCTAACCGGCTGGCTCGTCACCTGCAGACATTGGGCATCGGCGTCGGCTCGTTGGTGGGCATCTCGACGGAGCGCGGCCCCGACATGATTGCCGGCATCCTGGCAACCCTCAAGGCGGGGGGCGCTTACGTGCCGCTGGACCCCACCTACCCGCAGGAGCGCCTGGCCTTTATGTTGGAGGATGCCGGCATCGCCGTGCTGCTCACCCAGCGTCGAGTGCTGGACGGCCTTCCGCGTCAGGCGGGTGCGGTAGAAACCGTCTGCCTGGACGAGATCGAGTCCGTTCTGACCCAGCAGCCCGATGACAATCTCACGGTTCCGGTTGGCCCCGATCACGCGGCCTATATGATCTATACCTCGGGCTCGACGGGCCGACCCAAGGCGGCGGTGCTGGGCCATCGTGGGCTGTGCAACCTCACAAACGCCCAGCGGCGGGCCTTTGGGATCGATGCGCAAAGCCGCGTCCTGCAATTCTCCCCGTTCAGTTTCGACGCGTCGGTGTGGGAGATCTTTATGGCGCTGGCCAACGGCGCGACTCTGTGCCTCGCTCCGCAGCATATCCTGGCATCCGGACCGGACATGGTGCGGCTCATGCAAGATCAGGGCGTCACCGTCGTGACCCTGCCGCCGTCGGTGCTGAACGTCCTGCCTCAGGCAGAGCTGCCACAATTGCGCACCATCGTCTCCGCCGGCGAGGCCTGTACTCCGGAGCTGGTTCAGCGCTGGGCGTCGGGTCGCCAGTTCATCAACGCCTATGGCCCTACCGAGACCACCGTGTGCGCCTCTATGTATCCATGCGATGCGGCCAATCCAGAGAGCCCGCCCATCGGCCGGCCCATCGATAATATGCAGCTCTATGTGCTCGATCAATGGATGCAGCCGGTACCCATCGGCGTGCCAGGCGAGCTGTACATCGGCGGCGTCGGCGTGGCCAAAGGATATCATCGCCGCCCCGAGCTGACGGCGGAGCGATTCGTGCCCGACCCCTTTGGAAGCGATCCTCACGCCCGACTCTATCGCAGCGGCGACCTGGTGCGCTATCGCCCCGATGGGAACGTCGAGTTCCTGGGGCGAATCGACAACCAGGTCAAGCTCCGTGGGTTCCGCATCGAGCTTGGCGAGGTGGAGACGGTGCTGCGCAAGCACCCGGCGGTTCAAGAGTGTGTGGCCATCG
>SKLG01000088.1 GCA_007123335.1 Anaerolineae bacterium
AGGCCAAGCTCACCGATTTCGGCGTGGCCCAGGTGGGCCACGAGACGCGGCGCACCCAGGAGGCGGTGGGCCATCCGGGCACGCCGGCCTATAAATCGCCGGAGCAGAGCACCTCCACCGGGTATATCGATCAGCGTTCCGACATCTATGCGCTGGGCCTCGTCCTTTATGAGATGCTCACCGGCCGGCTCTATGTGCGCAATCGCATCCCGCCGCGGGCGTATAACCCCGACGTGCCTCATGCCCTCAACGCGGTGGTGATGAAGGCGCTGCAAGAGGCGCCCATCGCCCGCTACCAGACCGCCGAGGCGCTGCGCCAGGATCTGGAGACGGTGCGCGACCAGAGCACCATCGGCCAGGTGCGCATCACCTTGACGGGCATCGCCGAGGGGATGCCCACGAGTCGAGTAAGTACTGCCCTGGCTGCTGTGGTGTTGCTGATGGCGCTGTTGGGTCTGTATCGCTTGGGTTCCGCCCTCGCCATGCAGGATGCCGCTTCTTTGAACCTCAACGGTCAGGAGGCTGCCCCAGCGTCCACGAACATCGCAGGGATAATCCCGCCGCCGCCGACCGAGGCGGCTCAGATGGCGATGCCTGTGGTCCCTGAGCTGCCCATCTCGTCGCATCCCGAGCTGTCGAGTGTGGAGGATGTGCCCACGCCGACGGCCACGCCCTCTCCGCAGCCCAACGATCCGGGCATCATCTCGGTGGGCGAGACCCAGATGCGCACCTTTGCCCAGGAGGGTGAGGTCCACCGGCTCTTGCTGCGCGTCAAGGCGGGGCGCATCTATGTGATCACCACCTCCAACCTCGCCGTGGGTGTGGATACCATGCTGCAACTGAGCTATAACGGGTTGGTGATAGAGAACGACGACATCTCGCCGGGCACGCTGGCTTCCGAGGTCTCTTTTACCGCCGACGAGGACGGGACGGCGGCCATCACCGTGAGCAACGACGGGCTGTTCGGGCCAGAGCGCACCTATGAGCTGTCGGCGATGCTGGGCACGCCGCCGGTGACGCCTACCGCCACCGCCACCGCTACCCTTGCAGAGACCGCCACCGACACACCCACCGTGGGGCCAACCTGGACGCCGCGCCCCACCTTTACCCCTGGCCCCAGCCCCACGGCGACGCGGACCAACACCCCTCGGGCGACCTGGACGCCGCGCCCGACCAGTACGCCGACGCGGACGTTGACGCGCACACCCACCAGAACGTCCACGCCGACACGCACCTTGACGCCGACGTTGACGCATACCCCCACGCAAACGTATACGCCATCGCTGACGCCCACCCCCAGCGAGACGCCGACGCTGACGCCGCCCCCCACCGAGACGCCCACGCCTACGGCTACCCCCACGGTGACCCCAGAGAGAACGCCGCTGGAGGTCAAACCGACGGGGCCGCCGGTCCAATAGGGATGTATGACTTGTCCAAGCCTGTGAACTTTTGGCGAGATCGCCCCCTCGCGTCGGTGCATCGGCTCGCGAGCCTGTTGATCTGCCTCTTTTGCATCCTGTCTGTCGATCTGGGGCGCGGGTCTCTGACCCGCTCCCTGTCATCCCCCGCAGCCGCTACAGATAGCGCCGTTGTGCCTGACGCATGGACCCTCCTCCGGCGCAGCGATGGCCTGTTGAGCGAGACCGTGACCGCGCTGCGCGCCGTGGAGGGCGGCGGGATGCTCATCGGCACGGCCGCAGGGCTGAACGTGTGGGATGGAGAGCGGATGCACATGGCCAGCGCCGGTCACGGCCTGCCCCCGAACCGCGTGAGCGCCGTGGCCGCCGATGCCGAGACTCGTTGGGTGGGCACATGGGGCGGCGGGCTGGCGCAGCGGCGGGGCGATATCTGGCGCCGGATCGACGAGGACGGGCCTGGCGGCGGCGCGGCCAGCGCCTGGATCAGCGATCTGGCGGTGGACGGCGATGGCCTGTGGGTGGCCACCTATGGCGCCGGGCTGGCCCGTCTGGTGGGGGATGCGTGGCAGCGCTATCGGCGGATGACGTCGGGCCTGCCCAGCGACATGCTGACCTGCCTGCTGGTGGATGACGGCCTTTGGGTGGGCGCCGAGCGCGGCGGTCTGGCCCATCTCGACGAGCAGGGCGATTGGCGCGTCTATCCATTGCCCGACACCCACGGCGAGGAGATCACGGCGCTGGCCCGCAGCGGCGACAGCCTGTGGGTGGGCACCCGCCGCGGCCTCCTAGCGCTGGACCTGCCGAGCCGTCAATGGCAGGAACCCGCTCATCGCGGTGGCGGCAGCGACATGGGCTGGGTGACCGCCCTCGCCGCCGGCGTTGATGGCGAGGTATGGGTGGGCTCGCTCCAGGGGCTCTGGCGCGTTGATCCGCGGCAAGGCGTGGTGGCCCGCGTCGCCACCGTGGCCGACGGCCTGCCCGGCAACGCCGTGAGCGCCCTGGCGCTGGACGATTTGGGGCGGCTGTGGGTGGGCACGCTGAACCGTGGCCTGGCGGTGCAGGGTGAGATGACCCTCCCGACGCCGGAGCGGCTGCCGGTGGTGCTGGTCCACGGCTGGCATGGGCCGGAGACCGACCTGTTGGAGGATAGCGAGTTCTGGTTCCTGGCCCGCTGGCTGCGCGAGGATGGCTTCCCCGCCGTGTATGCCACCGGCATCCACCCCGACAATACGCTGCATCAGAACGCCCGCCGCCTGGGCGAGGTGATCCAGCAGGCCCGACGCGAGGCCGGCACCGATCAGGTCTATGTGGTGGCGTTCAGCATGGGCGGGCTCAATACCCGGGCCTACCTCGAATCGACCCTCTACCAGGACGATGTGGCGCGGGCCTTTATCCTGGGCACGCCCCATCGTGGCGTGCACCTGTGGCTGCCTTTCCTGCTGTGGGAGCGCCTGGCCTGGACCCAGGAGCCCTCGGCGGTGGAGCTGATGCCGCTGCATACCGACCTCTTTAACCAGGCCCATGTGCGCAATACCACGGTGC
>SKLG01000247.1 GCA_007123335.1 Anaerolineae bacterium
ATTCGATCAGCGGGCTATCCTGGAGATAGCCGGGATCGTAAAAATGGTTCAGCGCCCGCCGAAGCTCGCCCTCGAACTCGTCGCGGTCTACCATGTCCTGTATTCGCCCTGTTTCGTGTCCGGAAACGGCATCGAAAACCCTTGTTCGCCGCCAGTTATCACTGTATGATGATTATACCATAAGCGGCCACAGTAGCGAAGGCGCCGTGTAGGTTGGTATTCTTTGGCTATGGTTGGTCAAGCGATGATCTATCTAGAGGTGCATGCAAAGGAGGAAGTATATCGCCCAGTCCGAAAAGATCCAACGTCGATTCGATTGTGCGTTCACCGTCATGAATGTCATTCTCTAGGAGGAGCAACTGTGTCAACGTTGAGTCGTAGAGAGCTCTTGCGCGGCGCGGCTGTGGGCGGCGCCGGTTTGCTTCTGGCGGCATGCCAGCCCAAGGTCGTTGAGGTCGAGAGGATCGTCGAGCAGACGGTCGTTGTTACAGAGGAAGTCGTCGTCAAGGAGGCCGTCGAGGTCGCCAAAGAGGTGACTCGCGTCGTCGAGAGAGCGGTAGAGGCGGCGCCGGCGGAAAAGGCCGATGTCACGATCCGCATCCACACCAACCAGGGCGACCAGTGGTACACCTGGTGGAAAAAGGCCTGGGACGACAATGTGGGCGGCTGGCGCAGCGAGCATCCGCATATCAAGCTCGAGTTCGAGCCCGTCGCCGGCACCGACGCCCACTATGCCTCGGTCATGACCCACGTGGCCGCCGGCACCCTGGGCGACATTGTCTGGGCGCGTGGCGTTCACCGCCATCACATGTCCTGGGGCCCCGAGTATAACATCGTCCGCGACCTCATGCCTCTGGTGGAGCAAACTGGCCACGACCTGGACCAGTACTATCCCGGCGTTATCGCCCAGTCTACGTACCAGGGCAAGCTCTACTATATGCCCCACACCAGCGAGCCGACCTGCCCGATCATTGGCTACAACCGGGACTATGTCGAGTCTATGGGTCTGGACGAGCCAACGGATGACTGGACCTTTAATGATCTCATCGAGTGGGCCCAGGCGCTGACTACTGCGGACACTTGGGGATATCACGTCGGCCATGCCCATGGGCGTTCGGTGTCCACAGCGGCCGAGTACCGTCAGTGGGGTGTTGAGATGGTCAGTGACGATGGCCTGACCGCGCTGCCCGAAGACAAGGATGTCGAGAATCTGGCAGCATGTCTCGAATATCGCCACGACCTGATCTACAAGCACCAGGTCATGCCGCCGCCCGATGTCGAGTTCCCCATCAATGATATGATCGTCGCCGAGAGAGTGGCCGCCGCCACCTTCTGGCCGGTCATGCTCGGGCGCTTGCCTGTTCTGGTGGGCGACAAGTTCCGCGTGGGCTTTGTGCTGACGCCGCTGGACGCGCCGGGATCCGCGAGGCGCAGCCGCCTCCACGAGCATGTCCATGGTCTCACGGTCAGCTCCAAGCATCCGGAAGAGGCCTTTGAGACCCTGGTCTTCCACTCCAGCCTCGAGTTCACCGTGCAGGGTATGCTGGCTGGCATGAGCGCGACGGTGGGTCGGCCCGACTTTTTCCACGATCCTCGGTCGCTGCGCATCAACCCGCAGCTCGCCATCATCTCGCCGGTGATGGACAACATCGAGCCCGATTTCACCTGCGCCAACTTCCGCGGCCCCGAGTTCGAGCGCGAGTGGGGCGCCAACTATGACCTGGTGATCCAGAACCGTCTCAGCCCCAGAGAGGGCGCGGAGACGATCAAGCGGGACTGCCAGGACGTCCTGAACAGACCTATTGCTTAGGGATTGTTGTGCCAAGTGCAACGCGTGCGTCTATCGGCGCGTTGCACCATTCATCACCCGGGAGCTTGGCGGGGGATGTGTATTTTCATGTCTGTGTGTTGACAGATATCATAATCAGGGGCGGGCCATGGTCTGCCCCTCATGTAGAGGATATGTTGGGCGAGGGAGGATTCTATGGCTGGAGTAGCAGATCCAAGTGCTACCATCCAACAAGAGGTAAGCAAGGTCGCTGTGCGCAAGCGCAAGCTCACAGCCAGGCAGCGTCGCGAGGAGCGGGAGGGCTATGCCTATCTGTCGCCCTGGTTGTTTGGCTTTTTGGCGTTCACCGCCCTACCGATCATCATCTCGGTCTGGCTGAGCTTGACCCGCTACAGCGTGTTCCGTCCGCCCGTGTGGGTCGGCCTGGATAACTATCGCATGTCTTTGGGTGGCGGCGACCGCTTGATGTGGCCATCCATCGGCCGCTCGTTCTACTATGCGGTGGTGCAGGTGCCCCTGCGGCTCATCGGCTCGTTGCTGGTGGCCATGCTGCTGAACCAGTCGCTCAAGCTGACCGCCTTTTGGCGCACGCTCTTTTTCCTGCCCAGCCTCACGCCGTCGGTGGCGACGGCTTATGTGTGGCGCTGGATTCTCAACGCCGAGATCGGCGTGCTCAGGATCGCCTTTGACGCGGTGGGCGTGACCATGCCCCGCTGGCTGGGCAGCATGGAGTGGGCTATCCCCTCATTGATCATGATGGGATTGTGGTCCACGGTGGGCGGGGCCTCGATGATCATCTTTCTCGCCGGCCTACAGGATGTGCCCGTCGAACTCTTGGAGGCGGCCGAGATCGACGGCGCCGGCCGTTGGCGCAAGTTCTGGAACATCACCATCCCGATGCTTAGCCCGGTGATTCTGTTCAACCTGGTCATCGGCATCATCGGCGCGCTGCGCGTGTTCGACACTGCCTTTGTGGCCACCGCCGGCGGGCCCGGCTATGCTACCTGGTTCATCTCCTTGCACATCTATCAGACGGCGTTCGTCTACTTTGATATGGGCTATGCCGCTGCGCTGTCCTGGATCTTGGCGGTGATCATCCTGGTGATGACCATGATCCAGCTTCAGATGTCCAAGAGTTGGGTCTACTATTCAGGGGAGGCCAGATAGA
>SKLG01000149.1 GCA_007123335.1 Anaerolineae bacterium
AGGACAGCGACATGGCACCGACGCGGCCAGCCATGACAAGCATGTAGGCATGGCGCAGGCGATTCAGGATTGCGAGATCCTGCTCTGCCGGGGCATGGGCTATGGCGCCTATCAGAGCATGCAGCAGGTCGGCATTCGCCCAGTCGTGACGAATGAGATCAAGATTGATGCCGCCGTGCAGGCCTACATCGAGGGCCGCCTGGAGGATCATCCCGAGAAGCTCCATTAGGTGCTGCATGCAGAGGTGCACAAGCGACGATCCATCTCGTCCATCAGCGTCGCCGAGACCGTCACACCGAGGCGTCGGCACAGTGTCGGGAATAGCTTGGTGAACCAGCGCCAGCATTCGGCATAGGCTCGTTCCAGATCGGTAGGATCGAGAGCGGCGGTACAGCGTCGATAGCGGGCATATGCTTCAGGGGAGAGATCCTGCTCCAAGGCTCGCGAGGGGGTATACCAGTGAACCGTCGTCCCGGCGACGATGCGCACCATCATCAACAGATAACGCTGCGTCATGGCGAGCACCTCCAGCGCCCGCGCCGCTTCGCCACGACGCAGCACCGTCCAACCCATGAGCCACCAGTTGAGGAAGCGATCGACCACCGTCTGTGCCTCTTTGATCGATTGTCCATGGCGCAAGGGCTCGCCGACAATGGGCTCTAGCAGCGGAGCCAGGCGATTGTCCTTGTCCACGACGAGGGTCGCCTCCAGGCTGGGGAACCACACCGTGCCGGGCCAGTCCGCGGCCAGTTCCTCCATGCGCGAGACAGGATCCAAGTGAAACTCGCCACGGATCAGGTTGGTAAACAGGACCGTGGTGACGCCGTACTCGTTCACAAACACCAGCCCTGTAGGGGCGATCTGCTCCAGCCAGGCGCGCTGGTCTAGCGCGGCCAGGTCCGCGTCGCGGAAGAATAGCAGGAACTCGATATCCGAGTAGGCATCGGCCTCGCCCAGAGCAAAGGAGCCGTACATCATGGCGGCCCGTACGGCCTCATCCTGCCGGCAGAGGGTGCGCACCCGTTCGATCATCTCTTGCTGAACGGTTATTCGGCCCATGATCTCCTACTCGTGTTCATGATAATCAGGCGCCGAGGACCCGTGCGTGCATGTTAGGGCAGCACGCGATACCAGTAGCGATAGAGGTCACGAAAACCGAGGCGCTCATACAATCGCCGAGCCGGCGTGTTGGCCTGGGTCACCTGCAGATAGGCCAGGCAGGCTTTGCGGTTTATCGCCCAATTCAGCATCGCCGATACGAGGTGGGTGCCGTGCCCTCGAGAACGACGCAGCGGATCGACGATGACATCAAACAGCCCAAAGAGATCATCTTGTAGTACGCCCATCCCGCAGGCTACAGCATGCCCTCCATCGGCCATCGAGGCCAAAAGAGGTGTGCCGGAAATCAGGGAAAGGATCTGTTCGTGGGCGCGATGCAACACCCAATCGCCGCCTTCCGTCCTGGCACCAGAGAGGCGGGCATGCAGCATCAGCCACGGTTGCAGGCGCTCCTCGTACAGCGACACCCCGGACACGGGTCCTCGCCAGTTGTTCAGCGACAATGTCATCACCATGGTAGGATCGCGGACAATATAGCCTCGCTCCTCCAACAATCGATCTAGCTCAGAGGGGCATGTCAGAGGGGTGAGGCGAAAAATCGGTTTGAGCCCACGCTGATGGTACCAGCGCTCACAGAAGGTGATCTTGTGCCATACGTCCAAGTGTGAGGGATAGAGCGACGTCACCGAGTTGGCGCGCTTGGTATAGCCGTCGGCACAGCGCAGCACCCAACCATCGTACAGCATCTGCTGCACGGCAGGCCAGGCACTCAAGGCGGCTTCTTCAAGACGTCGTGTGAGCATGCCACCATTCCACACAGTGCGGGTAGCTTACAAGGGGGCAGCGCTACATTTCCAGGTCCTCCAGAACATCCCGAACAATGGTTACCCAGTGGCGTACTCGCTCGGGATCATGCTGCACCGTCTCTACATCCTTCAGGGTGATGTCGACGATGCAGTCGCGACAGGCCGACAGATCGCGTCGCAAGATGTCCGCGACCTGCTCATCATCGAGACCGTAGGACACCATATCCGCCGGGCTGGGGCGATAGCTGAGCACATAGGCATCGCCGATCTGCTCGGCGCAGCGAGGGACATCCGCCGCCGGAGCCACGGCAATGCGCCGCAGGTTGGGAATGCGCTTGAGCAGGGGTATCTTTTGCGTCAGGTCCTCGCAGCAGCCATAGGCCAGGAGCCCAAACTTTTCATGGATGGGAATCTGGTACTGGAGCATGAACTCGTCGAACATGGCCGGGCCCACCGCCGTCGTCTCTTGCGAGGCGCAGTAGGTCCACAGAGAAGAGCGCGGCACACTGCCCCCCTCGGCGGACGGGTCGGGAAGCTCCTCGGCATAGGGCATGGCCTGATTCTGATGGTCGAGCAGCGTCCAATCGCCGGCCTCCTCGGCCTCGTCATGGGCACGCAGGATGCCGTCGCGCATGTGGGCCAACAGGCGATGCAGCCACTGGGGCCGGTCGATCATATCCCACATGATCTGCTCCAGGCCCCGCAGATAGGCCAGATGGGTCGAGATGTCGGATGCCCACATGCGATAGGCCGGGGCACGGTCCACCACGACGGCGACAATGTCGCCGATGGCGTCTTGCAGCGGCTCGACGCGTCGCCTCGTTTCGGCCTCATCGATAATGTGATGCGGCTCAGCAAGCCTGTCCATGTCCTCTGGCGCCTTGATCGGCGCCTCCCACACCCCGGCACGGCCATACTCTTTGCCCGTCCAGCGAACCGGCAGCCCCCACAGGCCATTGGCGGGGGTCACCCAGGCGGCGTCTATCGCAATCCAGGGCTCCAGAATCGTATCATCGGCAAAGGTGGCGCGGAACAGCGACTGGCGCAAGGTATCCTCCACCGCGTGGAGCGCCGGGTCCTGGCAACGCAGCG
>SKLG01000548.1 GCA_007123335.1 Anaerolineae bacterium
GAAAGTTGCGCACGGTGAGATAGAGGCCAGCAAAGATCGGCGCGCCATCCATAAAGAGGGTCGGCGCGCCGTGGTGGGATTTGACCGCAAAGACAGACATGTGCTTTATCCCCTTGAAGAAGCGAGTGCTCCGCAGGATCGACGGCCCCGCGCTCCACCAGCCGGCAACGCGCTTTTAGAGCAGCGATTTAACAAGGCCTCCATCGCACTGAATGGTGGTCCCCGTTATATAGGCCGCGCGCTGTGACGCTAAAAAGGCAATGAGCGCGGCCAGCTCCTCCGGCTGGCCCACGCGGCGTGCGGGTATGCCCTGGGCCATCTCCTCAATGATCGATTGCGCCGGGCGGTCCTCCTGATCGGCCCGCGTCTCGGCGATGCCACGTACTCGGTCGGTGAGCATATAGCCTGGGCAGACATTGTTCACCGTGATCCCCTCGGCGGCCACCTGTCCGGCGAGGGTCTTGGCCATGGCCACCACCCCGGCCCGCGCCGTGTTGGAGAGGATCAGGTTGGGCAGCGGTTGCTTCACCGAGACCGAGGTGATGTTGATGATCCGTCCCCAGCCACGCTGGCGCATGCCCGGCAGCAGCCGCTCGGTCAGGCGGATGGTGCTCATCAGGTTCAGGTCGATGGCTGCCAGCCAGTCCTCGTCCTCCATGTCGGTAAAGACGCCGGGGCGCGGCCCGCCGGCGTTGTTCACCAGGATATCGACTTGCCCAAAAGTGGCTATGGCGGCGTCGGTCAACCGCTCGATATCCGTCAGCACGCTGACATCCGCCGGGACGGCCAACACCTGGCGGCCCGTGGCCGCGCGTATCTCGTCCGCTGTGCGGTCCAACGCCTCTTGGCCCCGCGCCGTGATGACCACGTCGCAGCCCTCTTGGGCCAACGTCCACGCCGCAGCCTTGCCCAGGCCGCGGCTAGATGCCGCCACCAACGCGATCTTGTTCTGCAATCCTAGATCCATCTTGTCTCCCTTGTCCTTGGGATATGCCTATCTGTCCTCGCCATGGTGCACATGGACATGGTAGCACGGCTCTGATGGGTTGTCACATGCAACCGTACCTTCATACCCCACCTCCCAAAGGTGCCCCAGCGGACCTTTGGGAGGTGGTAGGGAGGCGCGCAACCGTACCTAATCCAGGGGATTCTCAGTCATAAGAATAAAGGATTTCAGGGTTCACAAATATTCGTTGAAGAAACAAGTGCATGAAGGAATTGTAACCCATCCCTTCAAGACTTTTCATTATGAGTTCATCTCGCGGGCTTAACATGAGAGCGGTTAGGGTGGATCGCCCGCTCGCGATGCCCACGGCAGGACACCAAGGGACAAGAGTGCCATGTCACGTGTCCCGCCCGCGAGCAGGCAGGTGCGTACTTTTCACTGCAGCGAACGAGGAGGGCAAGGGATGGTTCTGTATGTACGCGAATTGGAGGAGAGGGAACAGGAACGGCTAGAGCGTTGGGCGCAGTCGGCTGATGATGACCTGTGCCACCGGGCCAAGATCATCTTGCTCTCGGCCCAGGGCTATCGGGTGCCCGAGATCGGCGAGCTCCTGGGGGCTCATCCGGCGAATCTGCGCAAGTGGATCCATCGCTTTAACGAGACGAGCTGCCAGGGCCTCAGAACCAGGCGCTCGGGAGGAGCCAAGCCCCGTTTTAGCGAGGAGCAGAAGCAGCGGATCGTGGCGCTGGCGCGCAAAAGACCTCGCGATTTGGGGCTCACCTATACTTCGTGGACGCTGCACAGGTTGGCAGAGCAGGCGCAAGAGCGTCAGATCGTCGACGCCATCAGCCATGAGTACGTGCGCCAAATCCTCAAAGCGGCCAACATCACGTACAGACATGCTACCGGCTAGCGTGCGTCAACAGTGCGCGGCGCTTGCCACACGTCAGAGATCGGCGCCCTGGGGCGGGGTTGCCGCCTCGAGGGTTTGCCGTCTGACGACATGTCGCGTATAACAGTGGGTTGAAACCCAACACATATCTGGTTGGAAGGATGATCATGCGCATCGCCCTCGTGGCGCCCAAGTGGTACAAGATGGTCAATAGCTACCCGCCTCTGGGCCTTGGCTATTTGGCCGCAGTCCTGGAACAGGACGGGCATCGGATCGCCATCTTTGACCTGGGGCTGGAGCCGGACACGCCGTTGGACGAGGCCGTCGAGGCTATCGTCGCTTTTCGCCCGGACCTGGTGGGGGTCACCGCCATGACCCACAACTATGCCAGCGCCGCCGAAACGATGACGCTGCTGAAGGAGCGCCTGGACTGCCCCATCGTCCTCGGAGGCCCCCACGCCACTCTGTTCCCTGAAGAGTTGGTAACCGATCCCGCCGTGGATTATGTCATCATCGGCGAGGGCGAGGAGACGCTACGCGAGCTGGCCCGCATCCTGGAGCTATGGTTGCTCCCCGAGGGAAGTCGCCGCCCGCCCGCCGCCGCGCTGGCCGCCATTCAGGGGCTGGTGTGGACACGCAATGGCTATCATGGGCGCAAGGACATAGAACGCAACCCGGAGCGCCCACTGATCAAGGACCTCGACGCCCTGCCCTTCCCGGCCCGGAAAAAGTTTGCGCTGGATCGCTATACGCTGCAGGCGCCCACGGGCGAGCCGATGGCTACGGTGCTCTCCAGCCGGGGATGCCCCTTTAACTGTAGCTACTGCTTCAAGGGGATCGTCGGGCGCACCTATCGCCAGCGCAGCCCCGAGAATGTGCTCCAGGAGCTGCGCCTGCTGGTGGATCATTATGAGTATCGCCACATCTATTTCATCGATGACCTGTTCGCCTATGACCAAGAGCGCCTGACGGCCCTCTGTGAGGGGATTGTGGCGGAGGGGCTGGATATCCGCTGGCAGTGTCTGGCGCGGGTCGATCGCGTCAGCCCCGAGGTGCTGCGCCTGATGTATCGCGCCGGCTGCCGCGAGGTGCACTATGGCATCGAGTCGGGCAATCC
>SKLG01000282.1 GCA_007123335.1 Anaerolineae bacterium
ACATCTCTACGTCTTATCATCCGGTAGGGTTGCGCTTCCGAACACCATACCGGACGCGCATGGCTTGGCAGCGCTCTAGGCTTTTATCTTACCACGCTGTCGGGGCTAGGCAAGCAGGGGCGCCCCAGTAGTGGGTTAGCGGAGTGAGGGCTTGACGCTTGTTCATGGTCGGTTCTTAATGGGGCGTGCATCACCGATCGCGCATGGCCATCTCAGCTCAGCTTGAATGGGTGGATATTGCCTAACATCCTGCGTCGTTGAACTCGGGCTGATACTTTATCATGCCCTTGATCCCACGCAAAGCACCCGCCCAAAGCTCCATCACCATAAAGGCGTCATCGGCTCCATACTCGCTCGCCAACCCGCAAGCCTTGGCATTCGTAAATCCGAATCGCGTGTAGAAACCAGGGTGGCCCAACACCAGTACCAGGTCATAGCCACTCTGGTGGCACTCCTTCAGCCCTTGCGCAATCAGTTCCGAGCCGATGCCCCGATTTTGGTAGGCGGGCAAGACCGCAACAGGCCCGAGGCCAAGGCCGCGGATCGGAACGAGTGGGCTGGGTTCGATGATGATAGGCGAGAACACCACGTGGCCGACGACCTGCCCGTCGGCGACCGCGACCCAGGAGATCGGCATCTTGTGCGCCGCGCGCAGCAGTTCGACGAGGTGCGCTTCACCGGTACGGGGGTGAAAGGCTTGCAGATGCACCTGGCGAATAGCGGCACTGTCTTTTGCTTCTTCCGCGCGAATCTCTATCAATTGCCCTCCAACTACGCGACCAAAGCGGCCCAACTGTTCGGCTCGGCATCAGTATGGCAAAGCGCCGCCCAGGACGCTATGGCAGTGACACCTTGACCGCTCTTGTGGCAAAACAGGTATTGATATAGGGGTCCAACGGCCCCCCACCGTGATCTTCATAGAATCCAACGATCACGAACCCGGCAGCTATTTGCCCTTGGATTTGGTCCTCAAGAGAATTGCTGAAAAAGAAGGGTTCGCCCTTATCCACGATCAACTCCTGCCGTTCATCTGCTGTGAGATCGTGAATATCCGCATAGGGGATGGTATGTCGAACGACCAGCTTGTCCTCGTTCCAGGCTTTTAGGTCAAAGATATATTCAAAGGGATTCGTAAAGCCTGAGAGCAGAGTGCCGTTCTTCTTGGTGATTCGTCCGATCTGTTGCCAAACGGTATTGAGATCCTCAACATGGCCCGCGCCAAGACTGAGGACGACATCGAACGACTGATCTGAGAATCTCGACAGATCCCGAATATCCCCCAATTCCGTGTTGATGGTCAAGCGATCGCGTTGCGCTACAAAGGCATCTTGAGCGAGTTGGCGGGGCGAATTGTCCAGGACGGTCACCTCGGCGCCTGCAGCCGCCAGGAGCGGTCCCTGCTGTCCCCCTCCTGCCGCAAGGCACAAGACCTTTTTGCCCCTCAGCTCGGGAAACCACGCCTGGGGAACATGCTTGTGCGGGGTCAGCTTGATCTTGATGATCCCGTCTCTGGCCTCATTCACCTCGTCTGTGGATACAGGTTCGGTCCATTGCCTGAGCGAGGTATGATGGGCATGATCCCATGCGTTTCTGTTATACTGCCCGACTTGATCCATCGCTACAAGTCATCTCCTTGGGACAATGCGAAAACTCGGTGGACTCGATGATCCTCGATACGCGCTACGCCGATCAGAACGGCGACAGCGGACAGCACTGTTGGGGGTATCCTGTCATTCACGAATAACGAACTGGCTTCTCAATATCCCATAGTGCAACGTCCCGCTGATGCCGGCATCCGGATGCCTCTTGTTCTCCCGAATAGGTCTCTCTAGCCATTCAAGAAAAGGAGTGGGGCGCAGCTTTCCTTCTTCCAGATCGGTCTTATCAAAGCTGTATGACTTACTGTTTCATGAGAAGGTCATCGTCAGAGCAGAAGGAGTATAGAGGGGGGCATCTCATCCTCTATATCGCGCATGGCTGTGGATAGGGACCATAGGCCCGAAGGGCATCCCCTCACCGCCAGCATGTATGATAGTGTGATCGACGGGCACGAGTCTGCCCTTCGTGCGTATAGATCCGCTCTGGTCGCTTCCTAAGGGAGGAGCGACCCCACAGCTCTTACCGACCGATCAGGATCAGAATACCAGCTGCCAGGGCGAGAAGCCCCATGATGATGGAGAGACCTGCAAAGACGAGGTTAAAGATCGCAATGAGCCCAGTCAGTATGAGCCAGATAGCCAACAAGATCATTCCTATGCTTCTAGGCGCCGCCATGTTCTCACCTTCCTTTTCTCGAGTTCTAACCTCCTACACAACCTCTGCTGCAATGATAACTAGGTGCGCTAAGGATAAGCTAATCTGTCACCGCTTGTCAAGCGCCAAAAGACCTCGGCCGCACCTGGGAGCGCCGAGCGCCGGCTCGGCATCAGTACGGCGGATTAGCCGGCCCGTCGTACCCACACATCCCCATCCTGGGCGAGTTGACGATGGGCATGAGCCCCCCATAGTCTTCGTGGGGATGGCCCTCTCCGTGCTCGTCGCACAACGCGCCATACTTGTCGTACTCGTAGATGCACTCCATGCAGAGCCACGTGGCGGGTTGGCTGCACTCCTGACAAGCGAACGTGGGCGGATCGTTGCGCGCCATGAGCAGGATGGGGCGTTTGGTCAGCAGCTTGCCGGTGCGCACGGCCACGCCGCGAATCAAGGTGTAGGACGTGGTGCCAAAGTCGTACAGGTGCGTCAACTCTACGCCGGGCTTGTACACGTTCTGCACCTTGCGGCGCATGCCGATCTCTTCTCCGCCCCAGCCGCCAATCGTGAACTCGCTCAGGTGGCCACAACACTCTAGCCAGATGGCGCGCAAATAGCTATCCAGCACATCGAGGGTCTCCCCGCCATTCATCTCCAGATGCAGCCAGTAGCCGCCCCAGCCGGCGTCCTGCACCTGCAG
>SKLG01000403.1 GCA_007123335.1 Anaerolineae bacterium
GCGCAGTGAGGACAATGTTCGTCCCAGGCACCACGTCGAGCAGCGGCTTTTGCCAGTGGATACCATCTCGCGATTCGGCGAAACAGGTATACAGGCAAGGGCCGGCCAGATACCACATCTTGATCTTGCCATCGCGGGGATCGTACCACACGCCATCGCTGAACGGGGCCGCTTTCGTCGAGTCGCCGTCCGCCTCCCACGGCTGGTCAGCCCGCAGGATCGGATTGGCCGAGACCAACTCTGCCCGATGCCAGGTGCGCTGGAGCGTGGTCTCTTCCACCAGCCAGTCATCGATGAACAACTGTCGCCCCACATCGATGGGCAGCACGGCGGGGCGATGGCTCAAATAGGGGACCGGCATGGGCTCCCGCGTCACCGGCCCATAGTCGGGCGGCCATTCGTCGGGCAGCGCAATGCCGTTGTAAAGCGATGTGCTCATTTCTGTTCCCTCCCGGTGCGCGTTCCAAGCCAGGCAGCCAGAACCACGGCTTGGCTAATCGGCATAGTGCGGAACGTACTGCGGCCCCTCAACATACGGAAAATGCTGGAGCGCGTCGTCATCCAGCTCGACGCCGAGGCCCGGCTTGTTCGGCATGTGAAAATAGCCCCTCTCGGGTTGTAGCGGCTCGATGAGGATGGCATGCTTCAGCGGGTTGGGGTTGGCGTTGTACTCCATGAACATGCGGTTCGGGATGGCCGCCACGGCGGCGGCGTTCTCGGCGATCACCACGGCGTTGAACCAGCAGTGGGGGATGCAGCGCCGGCCCGTGCGCTCCGCCATCGCCGCCACCTTGAGCCAGCCGGTCAACCCGGTGCGGCTCGCGTCGGGCTGGACGATGTCATAGCCGCCCGCCTCGATGAACGGCTTGAACTGCTGCGGAGCGATGAACCCCTCGCCGCCGGTGATGAGGATCTCGACCTGCTCGGCGACGGCGGCATTGTCCGCCGGGATTCTGGGCAGCGGCTCCTCCAGCCATAAAAAGCCCAACTGCTCCAGCCCACGGGCCAGCTCCACCGCCTCTGGCACATCGCGGCAACGGGCGCCGGCGTCGACCATCAGGTCCATGCGGCCATTCACGGCGGCGGCCACCTTTTCCATCAAGGCCAAAAAGGAGGACACTGTGATCCCAAAACGCGCCCAATCGGTGCCCATGCGCAGCTTGAACGCGGTCCAGCCGTCGTCGAGCCAGTGCAGCGCCTCATCGACGATCTGCTCCGGGCGCTTGTCCCACTCGTAAAAGACGCCGGCGCTGGCATAGCCGCGCAGCACCTCCTCATAGGCGCCGTCGGGGGAGAGCAGCTTGAATACCGGCGTGTCGGTGGCCTTGCCGATGATATCCCAGCAGGCGACGTCGATGGCCGCCAGCGCCGCGTTCTCGGCGAGGTCGTCGGTGGGGATGGTCAGCTTCTCCACGGCAAAGGGGTCGCGCCCCACAAAGCGGGGGCCGATGCGCCCCTCGACGGCCCGGCCCAGGCCCTCCTCACCCACCCAGAGGCAGGTCTCGCCGATGCCGGTGATCCCTTCATCGGTGTGCACGCGAACCAGCAGGCAGTCATACTTGACGCGGCGGACGCCCCCCACGCGATACTGCGCCTCTGGCGGCAAGGGATACGACAGGGCGATGGGCTCGATACGGGTGATCTTCATAGCGCCTCCTTGATGTTCGGTTACGGAATGCGGCATCTCGCCAGCGATGCGGCCTAGGACTCGTCCACGAACGCTCGCTTCCCCCTCCCGAAGGTCCCAGTGGGGGTGCTTGCCCTGAAAATGACTTCGCAAGGACCTTCGGGAGGGGGCTGGCCCGGTTGTATTACTAGGACTCGTCCATGAACGCCCGCTTGCCGTCCACGAATACGCCATGCACCGCTTGGAGGTGCTGGATATCCTCCAAGGGATTGGCGTTTAGAATGACGATATCCGCCTTTTTGCCGGGCTCTAGCGTGCCGATTTCGTCCTCCACCCACAGCGCTTGAGCCGGGATGCGCGTGCACGCGGCGATGACCTCCATCGGCGTCATATCCAGCAGGCTCACCGCCGTCAGCGCCACCTGGGGCAGCAGGTCGCACCGAGGGGCGGCCGAGATACCCGCATCCGTCGCCAGGATCATCTTGACCCCCCTGGCGATCATATCCCTCCAGGGGGCATAGAGCTCGCGGGCTTGAGCGAGGGATTCGTCGTCATCGATGGCGGTCACTCCGCGCGCCATGGTGACGTACCGGCCCGCCTGGACGATATTCGCGACGGCGTCGAGGTCGTAATCGTCCCCGTCCCCCGGTTTGTGCCACATGCAGTGTTCGAGGGTGTCCACGCCCGACTGCACCGCCCTGCGCACCCCCTCGGCGGATAGCACGTGGGCTGCCACATGGCGACCAAGCCGATGGGCCTCCTCGACGATGAGGGCCATCTCCTTCGCCGTGTATTGGGGCATGCGCGGGTTGCTGCCGGCCGTCATATAGCCGCCCGTCGCCATCATCTTGACGAAATCGGCGCTGGCCTCGACCATCTGGCGGGTGGCATGACGGACTCCATCCTCGCCATCGGCGCGCAGGCCGCACCAGTGAAGATGTCCCGCCGTGGGGGTGATGGGCATGCCGCAGGCGAGGATGCGCGGACCAATGGCCAGCCCGGCGTGGATAGCGTCGCGGACGCGCAGGGTGGTCAGCCCCCGCCCGCCGCAATCGCGCACGGTGGTGATCCCCGCCTTGAGCGCTTGCTGGGCGTTGGTCAGCGTGCGGATGGCCAACGCCTCCGCCGTCTCGGCCTCCAGGGTGCGTATGGTCTGGCGCACGTCCTGGTCGCCGCTAAAGGTGAGGTGAACGTGGGCATCGATCAAGCCGGGGATCAACGTCTTGTTCGCGCAGTCGACGATCTGCGTCCCCTCAGCCAGGCTATCGCCGACCTCCGCCATGGTGGTCACCGCGGTGATGCGGTCCCCTTCGATGATGACCACC
>SKLG01000027.1 GCA_007123335.1 Anaerolineae bacterium
GTGAGGAGCAGGGCTTTTATCAGACGGTGGCCGGCTTTTTGATGATGCAACTGGGGCGCATCCCCATGGAGGCCGACCGCTTTGCCTGGGGTGATATTGCCATGGAAGTGATGGATATGGATGGCCCACGGGTGGACAAGGTGCTGGTGACGACGCCCCATGCGGAAGAACCAACTGAGGATGACATAAATGGAGAGAATCATAGTTAGAGGGCTTGCCGCATCATCGCATTGGGGTCGTAGCCACCACAAGGTCGGCATCACAGCGTCAAAATGGCGCGATGGGCATGGCGGGGGTACAATAGCGGCACGGATGGCGCGCAGAGGGACTGGGGATCGAGGAGGAGAGGATATGGCCCAAAAAGAGAGGACGGCATGGACGCAAGAGGCGCGGACATCGCAGCTTCAAGTCGTCATCCTCGCTGCCTCGCAGGGAGCGCGGGCCGGGGTCTCGTACCCACGGGCGCTCCAGCGGCTGGGCGATCGGGCGATCATCGACTATGTCGTCGATTGTGCCCTCGCCCTGGCTGACCGTGAGAATGTTCATATCATCGTCGGCTTTCAGCGTGAGGAGATCGAAAAGCACCTGGGGCCCGAGTTTCACTATGTGTTCCAGGAGGCTGCCCTGGGCACCGGCCACGCCGTGATGCAGGTGTACCCCTCGTTGCAGGATTACGACGGGGATCTGCTCATCCTCTATGGCGACACACCCCTCTTTCGGCTGGCCTCGCTGCGCGGCATGCTGCTGCGCCATCGCCTCAAGGAGGCCGACCTGACCCTCTTTTCGCGGATCACCGACCAGCCTCTGCCCTATGGGCGCATCGTCCGCGACAAGAGCGGGCAGATCGTGGACCTCGTCGAGGAGGCCGACGCCAGCGCCGAGGTGCGCAGCATCCGCGAACTCAACCTGGGCGCCTATGTCGCCCGCGCTCAACCCCTCTTTGCCGCGCTGCAAGAGATCAATCGCGACAATGTCGCCGGCGACTATTTGCTCACCGACGCCATCCGCCAGCTCGTCCATCGGGGGTACTGCGTCGAGGCCTACCAGTCGGCGGATGAGGATGAGGTGCTGGGCATCAACACCCCGCAAGACCTGGCGGCGGCCGAGGACATCCTGCAAAAGCGCATCCTGCGCCCGCGGCGGGTGGAGGAAGAGTCCATCATCCGCTTTGGCACCGGCGGCTGGCGGGCGGTCATCGGCGAGGCCTTTACCATGCACAACGTGCGTCGGCTGTGCCAGGCGCTGGCCAACCGGCTCATCCGCCTGGGGCAGGAGCGCCAGGGCGTGCTCATCGGCTACGACCGGCGCTTTCTCTCCGACCGCGCCGCCGAGGTGGCGGTGGAGGTGTTTGCCGGCAACAACATCTGCGCGGCCCTGCTGCGCGAGGCGGCGCCCACGCCGCTCATCACCTACGCCACCGTCCTCGAAGGGGCGGCGTATGGGCTGGGCTTTACCGCCAGCCACAACCCCCCCGAGTGGAACGGCCTCAAGGTGTTCAAGACCGACGGCTCGTTGCTGCTGGACGACGAGAGCCGCGAGATCGAGGCCGACGCCAACGCCCTGACCGCCGAGGACGTGATCAAGGTAGAGCTGCCCCTGGCCCTCGAATCGCCCTGTGTCAAGATGGTGGACTATACCAACGAGTACGTGGACGCCGTCGAGTCCTTTGTCGACATGGAGGCCATCCGCGAGGCTGGGCTGCGGGTGTTGGTCGATCCCATGTTCGGCGTGGGTGAGGTGACCATCGACATTGTGCTCACCGAGGCCCGCTGCCGGGTTTCGACGATCCGTGGACGCAGAGATCCCCTCTTTGGCGGTCGCTCGCCGGCCCCCGATCTGGAGGCGCTGGGCCTGCTCATCCACGAGATGCGCGATATAGCGACGTCCCAGGCTCCCTACGACCTGGGCCTGGCCACCGACGGCGACGCCGACCGCATCGCCATCGTTGACGAGACGGGGCAGTATATCTCGGCCAACGAGTTGCTGGTGCTGCTTTACTGGTATATGAACGAGGTGCGCGGCGAGCGCGGCGCAGTGGTGCGCAATCTGGCCACCACCCACATGCTCGATCGCCTGGCCAGGGACATGGGCCAGGAGTGCATCGAGGTGCCGGTGGGGTTCAAGCACATTGCGGCGGCGATGCAGGCCCACGACGCCGTGCTGGGCGGCGAGAGCAGCGGCGGCCTGACGATCCGCGGCCACATCCTGGGCAAGGACGGCATCCTCGCGGCGGCGCTCATCGTCGAGATGCTGGCCAAGACGGGCAAAAAGGTCTCGACGCTGCTGGATGCCATCTATCGGCGCATCGGCCGGCTCTATATCGTGGAGCGCAACGTCCCGGCCACCCCGGAGATGAGCGTCGTCTTTCCGCGGCTGCTGCGCGAGACCCAGATCCGCGAGCTGGCCGGCTATCCCATCGTCGAGATCTTGACCATGGACGGCCACAAGTTCCTGCTGGAGGACGACCAGTGGGTGCTGTTGCGCTTCTCCGGCACCGAGCCGCTGCTGCGCATCTTTGCCGAGGCCGACTCTCCGGCCAAGGCCCGCGCCCTGGTGGACGCAGGCCAGGCGCTGCTGCCGATGTGACGCTGGCGGCTCAGACGTTAAAGCGGATGCTGGCGATCTGATCGCCGATGTCGCCATCCTGGACGGCGTACTCTTTGCCCTCCAGGTGCAGCTTGCCCCGCTTGCGCGCCTCGGCCAGGGTGCCGCAGGCCAGGCGCTGCTGCCGATGTGACGCTGCCGGTTCAGACGTTAAAGCGGATGCTGAGGATGTCGCCGTCCTGGACAGCGTACTCTTTGCCCTCCAGGCGCAGCTTGCCCCGCTTGCGCGCCTCGGCCAGGGTGCCACAGGCCAGCATGTCGTCGTAGGAGAGGACCTCGGCGCGGATAAAGCCGCGCGCCAGGTCCGAGTGGATGGCGGCTGCCGCCGCGAGGGCGGTGGCCGACCCGTTGCCGGCGTCGCGGCGCACGGTCCAGGCGCGCACCTCGTCCTCGCCGACGGTGAAAAAGGAGATCAGCCCCAGCAGGCGGTAGCACTCGCGCACCATGGCGTGGAGCGTGGGTTCGGCGATGCCATAGTCGGCGAGAAAGAGAGTCGCCTCCTCGACGGGGAGCTGGGCGATCTCCATCTCGATGGCGCCGCGTAGCGCCAACGCCGTGGTCAGGCGATGATGGTTGGCCCACGCGAGATCTGGCTGGGGATCATCCCCCTCCCCCAGATTCACCACCACGACCGTCGGTTTGGCCGTCAAAAAGGCGAACCCGCGCAGCATCAGCCGCTCCTCGTCGGTCATCTCCACGTCGGCGATGTGGCGCTCTGCCTCCAACGCCTCGCGGCAGCGCTCCAAGAGCGCCCGCTCGGCCTCTAGCGCGGGCTTTTCCCCGGTGCGGGCGCGGAGCAGGCTCGTCTCGATGCGCTCCAGCCGCCGCTCGACCACCGTCAGGTCGGCCAGGATCAGCTCCAGGCGCAGGTCGGCCAGCTCGGCCACCGGATCGATCTCGCCATCCAGCGCCAACGCGCTCTCGAACCCGCGCACCACTTGTAACAGCGCATCGCACTGGCTCAGCGCGTTCAGCGTCTGGCTGTCGAACCCTTCCCGCTCCGTCTGGCCGCGCGAGACGCCCGAGATATCGTTGAACTGGATCTGGGCATAGGTCGTCTTTTGCGGGTGAAAGATGCCGGACAGCGCATCGACGCGGCGATCGGGCACGTTGACGATGGCCGTGCGCATCGGGCCGCGTGTGTGATGGAACGCCCCCGTCTCGGCATCGCTGCCGGTGAGCGCGTTGAAAATGGTCGTCTTGCCGGCCTTGGGCAGGCCGATGATCCCTACTTGCACGTTACTCTTCATCCTATCGATAGCGCGCTGTCGCCATACGCGACGGCGTCAAGACACACAAAAACCCGCGCCGCCGAAACACGCGTCTCTGCGGCGCGGGCCAATCGAGGATTCTAGGCCAGAGGGCCGGTGCTGTCAATTTTGGTCAGATCAATATCGCTTCACCCGCCAAGAAACGGCCGGATCAGATCAAACGAGAGCGAGCCGAGGTAGGCGATGGCGATGGCCTTGATCGTCTTGCCCAACCAACAGGCCAACAGGAATTTGGGCACCGGGTAGCGCAGCGCGCCGGCGGCCATCCCGGCCAGGTCAAAGAGCGGGTTGGGGATCGCCGCCAGGATGAACAGGGTCAGAAAACCTCGGCGGATCATCCATTCTTCCAGGCGCGCATAATACTTGGTTTCCACCACAACGGCGCTGCCTCCAAAGCCGGCCAGGTAACCGGTCAGCTCTCCTAACGGCTCGCCCATGCCGGCCACCAGACCGACATATAACGGATTCAACACCCCGCCCCCGGCGAACACGACGGCCAGGCTTGGCACCGGCATCACCACCGTGGCATTGCCCAGAATAGCGATCAAAAAGACGCCCAGGTAACCGAGTCCACCGAGCGCGGCGATCTGATGCCGAAAGCTAAGGATCAGCGCCGTGATGGCTATCGAAAAGACCAGTGCCCCGATATTAATACGATACTTTTGCCAGAAGCGCCAGGCGGCAACCAGGCGGGGATGTTGTTTATTCAAATCAGCTCTCGATAATCTGTACGCTCAGAATCCTGTCACCAGGCGGGGCATCGGGGTTCTCTAGAGGATTGCGGGGGGTCAGAGATTCGACCACGTCCATCCCCTCGATGACCTCGCCAAACACGCTATGCCCGTCATCCAGATGGGGCGTGGGCACATAGGTGATAAAGAACTGGCTGCCGTTGGTATTCGCTCCCGCGTTGGCCATGGAGACGATGCCGGCTCGGTCATGTCGCAGATCGGGATGGAACTCGTCCTCAAAGGTATAGCCAGGGCCTCCGCTGCCGGTGCCGGTAGGGTCGCCGGTCTGGGCCATGAAATTGGGTAGCACGCGATGGAACGTCACGCCGTCATAGAACCCAGAGCGGGCGAGAAAGACAAAGTTGTTCACCGTGCGCGGCGCCTGCTGCTCAAAGAGATCGATGACGATATCGCCCTTCTCGGTTTGCAGCACGGCTCTGTAATCTCTGCTCACGTCGATGGCCATGGGCGGCGGTTCGGTCCATGATGTAGCCACAGCTTCTCCTTCGCTTGGGGTGGTCTCGGCAGGCGGCGTTGACGTTCTTTGTATGGGATTCCGGACGGCGAAATAATAGACGCCGACAAAGAGGCCCACGATGGCGACGACGATGCCGATGGCGATCCACAGATCGGACATCTTGGTGCCCTGCTCCGTCGGCTTGGCCGGCGGAGGGGGGCCGTTGAATCGGCTCGTCGAGGGCTTTTTGTTGCCGCTGCGGGTTTTGCGAACCTGGCGGCGACGCTCAATCTTGTCTCTTTTCTTGGCCATAGTTCACTCCATTGCTTCAATGTAAAAACATGGACGCCGATGTCAGCCTGGCTTCTTGCCAGCAGGCGCAGATCGGGCCGACGCTCTTGGCGGACGTTCGACGTAGACCTGTTCCATGCGCACCAACGCATAGATGCCGACCAGCAGCACGACAGCCCCGACGACATACCCCTCGGACACCGTCGCCTGGGTCAGATACATGGCCAGCACCCCCAGCGCGGCGCAGACCAAGTAGAGCACCAGCACCGCCTCGCGGCGGCTCAACCCCAGCGTGACCAGTCGGTGCGAGACGTGGTCCTTGCCCGGTGTGGTCAGCGGGTTCAAGCCCTGGCGCAGCCGCGACAGCGACACCAGCGTGGTGTCAAAGATGGGCAACCCCAGCACCATCACCGGGATCATCCAGGTCACAAAGGTGACATTGGCAGGGAAGCGCAGCTTGATCCCCACCGCGGCGAGCATAAAGCCGAGGAAAAGGCTCCCCGAATCGCCCATAAAGATGCTGGCTGGATTCACATTATACAATAAAAAGCCAATACTGGCACCTAGCAAGGCCGCTGCCAGCGCTCCCACCAGATACTGCCCGCTCATGGCGGCCAGCAGCAAAAAAAAGGCGGCGGCGATGGCCGCCACGCCCCCAGAGAGGCCGTCCATATTGTCCAGCAGGTTCATGGCGTTGGTGATGGTCAGCACCCACAGCAGCGTCAGGCCCAAATTGACGGCCGGATAAGGAAACAGTTGCACGCGCACCCCCGAGGCGATGAGAATCCCCGCCGCTACCGTTTGCCCCGCCAATCGGGCCAGAGCGCTGAGACCGGACCGGTCGTCCCACAGCCCCATAAAGGAGCACAGACTGGCGCCCAGTAGAATGCTGATGACCTCGCGCACATAGAAGCGATCTCCCAAGGCCACCAGCGCCAGCAAAAAAGCCAGGTAGATAGCCACGCCGCCCATGAGCGGCATCGGGCTCGCGTGGATCTTGCGCGCCGCTGGCCGATCTACCATCCCAAGTTGTGGGGCCAGGCGCCGGGCGAGAGGCGTGCCGACGGCGGCCAATGCGAACGCGCTCACGGCGATGAGCAGATACTTGGCCATCGCTAGTCCTTCCCCAGGTTACTCTCGATCTGCGCCAAAAAGCCCTGCAACGACTCGCGCTCTCCCTCGGGCGCCAGCGCCAGGGCGCGTCGCCCAAAGGTCAGCGCCTCCTCGTAACGGCCAACATGGCTGTGGAGGATGGCCATGTTCTTGATCGTGCCATAGTCGTTGGGCGCCTGCTCCAGCACCCGCTCGTTGGCCTCGATGGCCTTGTCCATCTGCCCGAGCTGCGAGTAGGCATATCCTACGGTGCTCCATGCCTGCACGAGCGAGGGGTCTATCTCCAGCGCCGCTTCAAACAGCTCGATCGTCTTGGCCCAGTCGTTGCCACGTAAATAGACGTCGCCCATCATCAAATAGGTCTGCGCATACCGGGGATCGAGCGCCAACGAATACTGGTACAGGGCCATGGCTTGGTCGGTGTCGCCCAGCATCAGGTGCACCAGCCCCCACTCGTTCCAGAGCTGGGCGTTATTGGGGCTGAGATCGGTGGCCTGATCATAGAGCGCCAACGCTTGTTCGAGTTTGTCCCGGCGGGCGATGGGGTCGGCGTCATACTCTGCCCAGGTGCGATAGATGCGCGCCAGATTGGCCGTGTGGTCGGTGTTCAGCGGATTCATCTCCCGCGCCTGCGAGAGCGCGCGCAACGCCTCCTGAAAATGGGCGTCGCGCAACGCTCGATCCTGCTCGCCGGCGCCGCCTAGGGTTTTGGCCTTTTCCATAAAGGCCCGCCCGTAAAAGAGGCGGTAGTAATCTTCCATGGGCGCTGCATCTACGGCTTGTTGATAAAAGTGGATGGCGTGATCCCAACTGGCCGCGCGGTCGTAGCGCAACCCTTGCTTGTAGATCACGTCGGCCTTGATGATGCGCACATTCACGCCATCGACGATCAAGAGGCAGACGACGAGCAGCACCGGATAGAGCAGCGCTACCATGCCGTTCCGCGTCATCCTCGCCGGCTTGGGGCCGCGCAGCGTGAGCCAGCTCGCCAACGCCACCCAGATCAGGCCAAGAGCCACATAGTAGCCATAGATCAGATTCGGCACGTTAGCGCCGGGGGCCAGCCTGGAGGCATGGATCAGCACAAACAGTCCCCCGACGCCAGCCGCCACGCCGCCAACCACGCCACCTGCCACCGCCCACCATCTCAGCGGGTCGGAGACCCGCGCCCCTATCACTCCATCCTCTCCTGGGGCGCGGGTCTCTGACCCGCGTCTTCGCGACGCCCGAGCTACCGGGGCGCGGGTCTCCGACCCGCGTTCCTCCTCTCGTGCCGCCGCCACCTGGGCGACGCTGATCAGCGTGCCCACCACCCACGTCGTCACCATAATCCAGAACAGCCCAAGGCTGATGCGCTCAGGAGCCTGGGTGGCCGCCATCGTCGTCAGCGAGGTCAGCACGATCTCCACCGGATTCGCCAGCGTCAGCGGGTTCGTCGTATAGTTCCAGGCCAGGGTGGCCATGAGCATCCCCAACACGCCCCCCAGGACCACCAGTTGCGTGACTTGGCCGCCTGCCAGGATGCGGTTTGTCGCGGCAGTGCGCGAGGGGCGGAAGGACCCCCGACGTCCGCGAGCGCTGCGCCGCGCGCGACTGCGGGACTCGTCAGCGCCTAAAGCCCGCTCCTCAACCGCCTCGCCGGCATCGGCGGACACAAAGCGCATCCCCAGCAACACGAGCAGCGCCGCATAGATCCAAAAGAGGGTGCGCGTGGCGGCGATGGCGATGCCAAAGCTGATCTCGATCAAGTGGGCGACGATGGCGCTCACCAGCGCCACGAGCAGGATCAGCCGATACAGCTCGTCCGACGAGCGCTCCTGCGCCTCGCCGTCGCCGCGCACGATGAGTCGCAGCGAGGCTATCATCAAATAAATCGACAAACCGGCGACCATGCCGATGGGGATGCCCACGCCGGTAAAACGCCAGGAGCCGCCGTCCAGAATGAGCGGCAGCACAATGCCCGACACGATGCCCAATCCGCCGCACAGGAAAAAGAGTCGTTGTTGCCAGCCATCCCCAATGACCCCCAACCAGCGCAGCCCATGGTAGAGGATGAGGGAAAAGAGGATCAGGTAGAGCGCCAGCCCCATCACCCCGGTGGTGACCAGGGCGTCGAACGTCTCGTTGTGCGAGCGGTCGGGCGAGGCGTTGCGCGCCTCAAACTGGGCCAGCTCGGGGGGATAATAGGGGTTGTAGGCCACATACATCGACTCGGGGCCATAGCCGATGAGGGCGCGCAGCGGGTTGGCCTGGAGCATCTCCACATTGCCCTGCCAGATGAGCACCCGCACCCGGCCCGTGCCGCCCTCCACCTCAAACACCCGCCCCAGGTTGCCGATGAAGCGGATATCGCGAAAGCCGGGGAGGGGCGAGTTGGGCAGATTCACCACCACCAAAAAGGCCAGCAGGGCCACCGAGCCGGCGACGATCACCCCCAGGGCATGGCGCCACCGCTGCACAAAGGCGATCAGCAGGCCAAAGAAAAAGAGCCCGGCGACGATACCCAACAGCGGCCCTCGGCTTTGGGAAAAGATGAGCACGACGAGCTGGGCGGCCAGGGCCACCCCATAGGCGCCCAGCAATACAAAGCGCGCCATGGGCCGGCGCAAATAGATGGCCAGCAGGATAAAGAACAACACCCCCAGCAGCCCCATGAGCAGCCCGCGCCCAAAGCCCATGGTGGCCCATGTCCAGGCGATGAGCAGCAGCACCAGCGCGAACAGCGCCCGCCCGCCCACGCGCCACGAGCGCTCCACGCCGTCCAGAGCCCCGTCCAGCGTGTGCAGGATCTGCCCCAACGTCACCGGGATGATCAGGATAATGTAGGCGGCGACAAAGATCGGGTTGCCCATGTTGGCGGCCACCCGCTGGGTGACGTCGCCGCCCCAGGGTAGCGGGTCCAGGCCATAGTGCTGCAAGAGGCCGTACATCGAGATGGGCACGCCAGTCACCACAAGGGTCATCAGCAGCCGCTGAAGCTGGGCCGAACGGCGGAGATGGATCAGCATCAGGAAAAAGATGACCAGATAGCTGAGGGTCGAATAGGTGCCCTGTAACCGCTGGTAAGAGCCCAACAGGCTCGTCCTCGGCACGATGGAGGTGATGGTCGAGAGGCCATAGACCAGCGCCAGCAGCAGAACCGGCGCCACCAGGGGAATCTGCAATATGTTGGTGAGGCCGCCGGGGTTTTCCGTCTCCTCGCGGTTTGGCGCGCCCCGTGTCCGCAAGGCGCCCTCGCTCCAATGGATCAGCGCCGCCGCCACCATGATCGTGGCGATGGTGCGCACCAGAGCGATCTTGTCCGGCTCAAAGACCCGGCTGGAGTATACATTAAAGAAGAGGGGGGCCACCATGACAGCCAGGAGCCACCCCACCTCCATTATGCCTTCACAGAATTGGCTGATCCTTGTTCGCATTGCCGCCTACTTGAGACGATGACGCCAGGATGATGCGAATAGGGTACCGCACATGCAGCGGTAAGGCAAATATTTCCTTTTTCAATGTTGTTTGTCGTGGCGTCGTAGTCGTTGGGTCAGGAGCCTCCATACAGAGCCAATATGCGCTGTGTCAAAATGAGATAAACATCGGGTATCAGCGCTGCTCCTATCACCATATTCAGCATCGTCAACGGTGCGATTCGCCAGCTCCCTATACGCAGGCTGACGTTCTGCCAGGCAGAGTAGAGGATAAACGAGGTGATGAACATATAGGGCAGAAACTGTGCGAGGATAAAACGATCTCCGCCGCGATAAATAGGAAAATACCAAGCATATACGATGAAATAGGAGGCTAGATAGCTGGCCCAAAAAAGAACCAATGGCCATCTTGCCCGCAAGAACCGTAAACTCTTGCGCCATTGGCTGAGAGCGGCGGCTAGCGCCGCCAGGCCATATACCAGGGCATAGCGATGATAACCAAAGGAGCGGATGGCATTCCGCGTCACATGATACGCGCCATCGGTAACGCGATGGATGATCTGCTCCGTGGTGTGTTCCTGAAAGTACCGCCGTGCGCTGGGGATCTCCTCCGGCGGCATATCCGGCCAGCCTCGACGATCACCGTAAGCCCGCGTGCCCTCTTTGACCTCGTCCCACGAGTTATACCACATGTAAAAGGTCGAGTTGACGTTGTAGAAATAGTGCCCAAAGATGCGCTTGCTGTTTTGAATGTAGGGCCAGATCGTGCCGAGGAACAGGGCTACCACCAGCAGTCCGGAGAGCAATGGCCGGGCTACTTTGCGCACCGATTGGCCACGGCGCAGGCTAGAGATCATCCGTGGTCCATGGTACAAGAGAAAGCAAACTCCAAAGAGCACGATCGCCGGCAGAATCGAGGCCTTGGTCAGGTGGGTCAGACCCAGGACGACGCCGGCTAGCGCAGCCGCGCCAGGAGTGGGCTTGATGAGCAATCTTGTCAGAAGCAAAAAACTGCAAAATGCCAAAAAGTAAAAGAGGATTTCTGCCTGAAAGTAGGCCGCTTTGAAGACAAAGACGGTGAATGCGGTAATGAGTGTGATGACGATGGCATGCAGATGCCCGAAATAGACATAAAATAAAGCATAAAGTATGCCTAGAATGACCAGTGAGAGCAAAATATTGATGTGCTTACCCTGGGCAAAAAA
>SKLG01000005.1 GCA_007123335.1 Anaerolineae bacterium
GCTCGGCTCTGCGGGGGCTTGCCGAGCGGGCGCTCGGCGTTCCCAGGATGATCCGCCGCAAAAACGCGCCGCCCCTCGTGCGAGGGGCGGCGCGTCGTCGATCAACAGCCCGACGGACGGGCAGCTATTCCGGCAGATACTCGGCGGCCCAGCTCACGTCCAGCTCGTCGAGCTTGCCCTCGGTGGGCACGCCGGTCTCGCGGTCCCAACCCAGCATGCCATAGTAGGTGTGCATCGCCTCGCGCAGCTCCTCGCGATCGATGCCGGCGTCCTGCAGCGCGCCGCCACGGGTGGGGCCATAGCTGCGCTCGGGCAGACGATCGTCGTCGATGCTGAACCCCTCGCGCATGTTGAACACCCGCGCCAGGGTCAACGCCCGCTCGCCAACCTTGAGCAGCTCATAGTCGGTGACATCCCAGCCGGTGGCCGCGGCGATCATCTCGGTCATCTCTTGGATGTTCCACCCAGGGAAGATGCACATGCTAAAGCAGTTCATCGCCACGCCGTTGATGGTGCTATAGATCGTGGCGCGCACCTTGTCCGGCCCCAGGCTCTCCAGGGGAACCGGCTCCAGCACGCCCATGGAGCGCACCCCGCCGTTGGGCTGAAAGCCCTGCTCGTTGGGGGTCTGCATGCCGGTGTCGTGGAGGGCGTGGACGTGGTCGGCGCCGGTGGGCGAGACGGCATAGCCGATGGCCAACCCGCGCTTGAGTCGCGGCTCGTGCATCGGCAGGGGCTGTCCCTTGACCTCCATGGCGAAACGCCTGGCGTCGCCGCCGATCTTTTCCGCCGCCGCCACCAGGCCCTCGGCCAGCACGTCGCCAATGTCCTCGCGCTTGGCGATCTTTTCGATGAGCGCCACCATGGCGTCGCCGTCGTCAAAGTTCGCCTCGATGCCGCCGGTGTCCTCCTTGGTGATCAGCCCGTTCTCATAGCACTCCATGGCAAAGGCCACCACCACGCCGGCGCCGATGGTATCCAGCGAGTAGGCGTTGCAGAGCTGGTTGCCGTAGGAGACGGCGATCTGGTCGCTCACGCCGCAGCAGGAGCCCAGCGAGCCCAGCGTCTCATACTCGGGCCCGCCATAGTCGGAATCGACCTTGTAGGCCTCTTTTTCGCCGGCCACTACCTTCTTGCAGCGCACGGCGCACGCCCAGCAGCCCTCCATGCCGATGCCGATGCGGTCGCAGATGTACTCCAGGTCCTTGACCTCTGGCCACTCGCCGTCGCGGAAGTTGCGCATCGGCAGGTTGCCCGAGAGCATGCCGTCATCCAGAGGACCGCCGGCCGTGCCCCACTTGTGCAGCCCGGCGGCGCGGGTGCCCTCGTTGATCTCTTGGACCGCACGGCGGGCCATGGCGCGGATGGTATCCGAGTCCACGCCGTCGATGGATGTGGTGCCCCGCGAGACGATGGCCTTGAGCTTCTTGGAGCCCATGACGGCGCCCATGCCGGTGCGGCCGGCGGCGTCCTTGATGCCGTCCATGACGCAGGCAAAGCGCACCATGTTCTCGCCGCCGGGGCCGATCATCGCTGCGTTGGCTCGCGACTCGCCCAGGTCCTCGCGAACGGCCTCGAGGAACTGCTTGGTCTCCATGCCCCAGTATTCGCTGGCATCGCGCAGTTCGGCCTCGCCATCCTTGGTCCACAAGTAGACCGGCTTTTCCGAGGCGCCCTCAAAGATCACCGCGTCAAATCCCGAGCGCTTGAAATCGGCGGACCAAAAGCCGCCCATTTCGGTGGCGCCGAACGCGCCGGTGAGGGGCGATTTGGCGCCCACGGCGCTGCGCGTCGCGCCCGAGATCGCCATCCCCGTGACCACGCCGGGGGCAAAGATGAGCTTGTTCTCGGGGCCTAGGGGGTCGACGCCCTGGGGCACCTCCTTGAGCAGCACATCGGCGATAATATTCCAGCCGCCCATGTAGCGGCGGAAATAAATCTCGCCCGGCTCCTCAACCTTGATGGTGCCATCGGTGAGATTTACGCGCAGGATCTTGTTATGGAACGACCGAGCCATGTCTGATCTCCCTTCCTCTTTGACAATAAATAACGAACCCGTGCTTTGGCACTCTTCAAGCATAACCGAGTCGGGGGGTAAACGCAAATGACACAGCACCCGGTTGCAGACGGCCTGCATCCTGTGGCCGGAGGTTCTGGCCAGGAGGTGATGGCGTTTGACAATCGTCTGGGCTCGGGATACCTTGCCTGGCAGGATGGCGCTCTGAAAGATTCGCTCAACGAGGAGGCAACCAAATGGGTAACGCCACGATCGGCATCGGCATCCTATCCTTCGCCCACGGACATGTGAACGCCTACGCCCGCATGATCCAGGGCTTTGACGACGCGCGGCTGGTGGCCTGCTGGGACCACGACAGCGCGCGGGGTCAGGCCGGCGCCGAACGCTACGACATCCCCTTTGTGTCCCACCTGGAGGACATTCTGGCGCGCCAGGATATCGACTGCGTCATCATCGCCAGCGAGACCAACCACCATGCCGACCTCGCCGTGGTGGCCCTGGGCGCGAACAAGCCGGTGCTGCTGCAAAAGCCGATGGCGACCACGCTGGAGGGCTGCGACCGCATCATCCGCGCCGTCGAGCGTAGCGGGCAGTGGTTCAGCATGGCGTTCCAGATGCGCTGCGATCCCCAGAATATCGCCATGCGGCGGCTGATCCACGAGGGCGCGGTGGGCCGGGTGGGGTTCATCCGCCGCCGGCACTGCATCCCCGTGCTGTTCAACAAGGCCTTTGTGGAGGGCGAGACCGCCTGGCATATCTCGGCGGAGGCCAATGTGGGCATGTTCTTTGACGACGCCACCCACGCGCTGGATTGGCTCTATTGGACCGTGGGCGCCCGGCCCGTCTCGGTGATGGCCGAGATCGACAACGTCCTGACCGACGTGGCCCCCGACGACACCGGCTCGGCCATCTTCCGCTTTGCCGACGGGA
>SKLG01000411.1 GCA_007123335.1 Anaerolineae bacterium
AAAGGCGGCATAGGGCGCGGCCACCAGCGCAAAGGCGGCCACATAGAGGCCGAGGCGGCCAGCCGTGGCCAAGTGCCGGGCACCTTCTGAGGTGCCCGGCACTTTATCGCTGCCCGGCACTTCGAGGATGCGCGACAAAACGGTCAACACCAAAAACACCCCAAACCCCACGAACCACACCAGCCCCTCAGGCCGGGCGAGATAGGCCAGCGACAATAGCCCCCCGGCCAGCGGCCAGCCCCACAGTCTGTCGTCGTCCAGCGCCATCATCACCGCCCAGGCCGCGGCAAAGACCAGGAACACGAACAACGGCTCGGTCATGGTGCCCCAGTAGAGGACCGCCGAGCTCTGGGTGGGGAAAAAGGCCACCAACAGCGCGCTCAACAGCGCCACGCGGGCGTTGTAGAGGCGGCGGGCGATGGCATAGATGGGCAGCGGCGTCAGCGCGCCAAACAGCACCATCCAGATGTCGGTGCCCAGCTCGGGGTTGCCGGTGAGCAGGTAGATGCCGCCAGACAGGGCCGGCAACAGGGGGGTATAGTGCAGCTCGGGCACGCCGCTGATGCTATAGGGTCGGCCGGTGAGCAGCGCCCTGCCCAGCCATAGGTAGTTGGGCTCGTCCCAGCGGATGACCCGTGGCAGCGCCACCAGCCCGGCGCGAAAGAGCGCGGCCAACGCGATGATGGCCACAACCCATAGGGTTTGCTTACGTTGATTGACAAGGGTGTTCATGGGTTCTCCCAATTTTCAAGTGCTTCCCAGGTGCCTGCTTCCCAGGTGCCGGGCACCTCAGAAGGTGCCCGGCACCTTATGCTATGCTTCCGGCGTCTCCTGCGACGCCGCAAGGGTGCGCTCCAGGTCCTCCAGGCGCTTACGCGTCAGTGCCAGGTCTTGGGTCAAGTTCTTGATCTGGTTGCTAAAGCGCGAGATCGTCACCGATATCTGCGCAAAGATCAGCGCGAAACAGATCAGAGCGATGACGGTGATCAGCGCCGGCGGATAGTCGATGCCGATGGCAAAAGAGACGATGTCGATCCAATCGATCACCAGCGGGGCAACGACCAGCGCCGCCGCCATCAGCAGCCAGAGCAGCGCATACTCCTCTTTGAGGCGCTTGGTGCGCACCAGGTTGATGACGAACACCAACACCCCCAACCCCAACACGACAAAGAAAAAGCGCGCGCGCCAGACCATGCCTATCCTCCTGATTGAGACCGCCGTGCCACGCCCCGGTCCGCGAGCCTGTCCCGCCAGAGCGCCATCGCCAAGAGCCCCCACAAGAGCAGCGCCCCGAACAGGACATGAGACTGGCTGAAACGCGTCACACCGGGAAGAATCACGACGATGCGCCGGCCAATGAGCAGATAGGCCGCGATCACGCCCAGCCACCCGCCCAGGCCAAGCCGATCCGTCGCCATAGCCTGCCAGCTCAAGAGCGCCAACAGGGGGATCAACGCCCACACATAGGCATAGACCTGCGAGTGGGGCGAGACCAGCAGCAGCGCCATCACCGCCAGGCCATAGGCCAGCGCAAAGGAGGCGCTATCGTCCGCCTCGCCATCGTCCTTTGCAAAGAGGCGCGCGGGCCGGGTGAGCCAGGCGCTGGCGGCGACGATGACGGCGCTGCTGCCCAGGGTGAGCGCGGCGGCCAGCGTCGGCAGGTGCACCCCCTTGAGCGTCGCCGTAAAGACATTGTGGATCAGGTTGCGGCTGAACAAGCCGTTGAGCGACTGATTCAGCGGGAACGCCGCAAAAGCGCCGCCGATGCCGTACAGCGAGGCATAGCGGAGATAATCGGCGGGGTGAAACCCCGTGATCAGCGCCGGCCCCACGATGGTGACCACGGCCACGCCCACCGCCCACGCGGCGGCGCGCCAGCGGCCACGCCAGATCAGCAGCGCCACCAGAGCGCCGGGGAAGAATTTGAGCCCCGTCGCCAGCCCCAGCGCCGCGCCACCGATCCCCTGCCACTTATTGCCATCGCGCTGCAACGCATAGAGGTTCAGCGCCATGAGCAGGAACTGGAGCGGCTCAATCTGCCCCAGCCGCAACGCCGAGACCGCCGGCTCAAAGCGGTAGAGCACCAACAACACCAGCGCCAAGATCTGCGGCTCCAGCCCCTCGCTGTCGCGCCCCACGCCCACGGCCCGCACGGTCAACCAACTGCCCAGCAGTAAGGACGCCAGGCCAAACGCCCACCACAACGCCTGCACCAACGCGGAGGGCAGGTAGGTCGCCGGCACCATCATCACAGCGATGAACGGCGGATAGGCATAGGGCCACACCACGGTATCGTCTCTGAGGCTAAAGGTGCCCGCCTCCAACGCCTGCTGAAAGGCCGCCGTATCGGCATAGATGTCCTCGCCCGCCACCACCCGCTCGGCAGCGCGCAGGAACACGGCGAGATCGTTGCCGTTGGTGATGCGCCAGACGCGGGTCAACTCGGCGCCCCAGGCCAGGACCAGCAACAGCACCACCGCCCACCACAGGCGACGGCGCCAGCGCTGCGTGTCGATGACCATGATGTCGACGGCCATCTCAGCCCGCCCCCGATCCGGCATCGACGCCCTCGCCCACAAGCCCGGCGGACGACGCCCGCCGCTCCCCGTCAAGCCCTAACACCTCGCGCAGCGGGGCAAAGCGAAAGCGGCTCAACAGCGCCTCCAGCTTGACCAGCGTCGAGCCCCGGTTGCCGTACATCCCCAAATGGGCCAGCGGCGCCGCATAGGGCGCGGGCAACCCCGGCACCTTGGGTGTGCCCAGATCGGCCTCCCAGGGGTGCATGTAGAGGACAAAGGGCGCGCCCTCGTCGTTCACCCGCCCTAGCAGGTAGGTCAGCGCCGCCAGCGGCAGCATGCGCATATAGACCCCGCCGGCCACCGGGATGTCGAACCCCCACAGCTTGGCGACGGTCATGGGGAACTCGATCAAGCCCTCCGCCGAACC
>SKLG01000093.1 GCA_007123335.1 Anaerolineae bacterium
ACATAGGCTTGACGCCCAACACGGAGCGGGCTCTCACGGCCAAAGAGGAGGCCGAGAGCCCGCTCATCCTGTGTGGACAAGATATCGCTTTTGTGTCAGGATAAGGGCCGGGCACCCCAATCTGAGCACCGGTCTAGACGCTACCTATCTACACGTTTAGGAGAAAAAGATCATGACTGACACGCAAAAGGCGCGCACTACAGTGGTGCATCGTTATTGGCACACCACGGCGCCGATTATCGACCGTGGTGAAGGGCTCTATTTGTGGGACAAGGACGGCAATCGCTACATGGATGGAGCCGCGGGATCCTCGGTGGTGGTCAATATCGGCCACGGCGTGCAGAGCGTCGTCGAGGCGATCTATGAGCAGGGTAAAAAGGTGTCCTTTGCCTCGCCCCACGTGTTCACCAACGAAAAGCTCCTGGAGCTGGGCCCGATGGTGACCGAGCGCGCCCCCGGCGAGATGCGCGATCACTGCCGGGTGTGGTTCTCCAACACCGGCACTGATTCGGTGGACGACGCCGCTCGCCTGGCGCGCCAGTATTGGGTGGCCAGAGGCGAGGGCTCCAAATATCTGCTGATCAGCCGCTGGCAGGGCTTTCACGGCAACAATCTGGCGGTGGCCGGGTTTAGCGGGCACACCTTTCGCCGGCGGCTCTATTACCCGATGTTTGTGCACACGCCGCATATCCCGGCGGCCTATTGCTACCGCTGCCCCTTTGAGCTAAAGCAGCCCGCCTGTGGGCTCAAATGCGCCCGCTCGCTGGAGACGATGATCAACCAGATCGGCGCGGAGAATGTGGCCGCCTTTATCGCCGAGCCGGTGGTAGGCGCGGCGCTGGGCTGCGTGCCCCCGCCCGATGGCTATTTCGAGATCATCCGCGATATCTGCGACCGCCACGATGTACTGTTCATCGCCGATGAGGTGATGACCGCCTGGGGACGCATCGGCCACTGGTTCGGAATGGAGGAATGGGGCGTCACGCCCGACATTATCGCCACCGCCAAAGGTATCACCTCCGGATACGCCACCCTGGCCGCGACCCTGGCCCGCGAAGAGATCTGGCAGACAATCGAGGACAGTGGCACACCCTTTGTCGCCGGCCACACCATGAATCAGAATCCCATCAGCGCCGCGGCGGCAGTGGCCAATCTGCGCTATATGGAAGAGCAGGATCTGTTGACCAATTCTCGCGAGGTGGGCGCCTACCTCCTGAAGCGACTTGGTGAGCTGCGTGAGTTCCCCATCATCGGCGATGTTCGCGGCCTGGGTATGATGTGTGGCATTGAGCTGGTCAAGAACCAAAGCACCAAAGAGGCCTTTGCGCCGGAGCAAAAGGCCAGCGTGGTACTGGAGCGCGAGGCTCTCAAGCGCGGGTTGATCCTCTATGCCTGCTCTGGCTGCATTGAGGGCACCGCCGGAGACATGCTTGAGGTCACCCCACCGTTGGTCATGACCCGCGAGCAGGTGGATGAGATGATGGACATCCTGCACGAGGCGATCCCGGCGACGCAAGAGGCGTTGAAGGGATAGACTCAGAAGAGACCACAACGTATGGCACATGACAACCGCCGCCACAGTGTGTGATCCGAGGTCATGGTTACCTTCGGCCATGGATGTCTGATCAGGCTCTTGCCATAGTCGCCGGATCCATTGGTCGAAAGCGGATGAGGGTACGAGACTATTCACGGGCTCTTTCGGCAAAAGCATAGAGTGCTGTTGTGCCCCCCGACAAGCTCGGCAGTTAGAGGAGGAACCCAAGATGATCAACTCTACCCTCATCGGCGCCGCCATCATTGGCTGTGGCTGGGCGGGCCAACGTCACGCGGCGGCCCTGGCCAGCCAGGGCGTTTCTCTGCGCTGGGCTGTCGACGTCGATCTCGCCCGCGCTCAATCCATCGCCGAAGCGTATCCGCCCTGCCGCGTCGCCACGAGCCATGCCCAGACGCTGGACGATGCTGGCGTGGACGTCGTCTCCCTTTGCCTGCCCCACTACCTCCACGCCCCGGTGGGCATCGCCGCCCTGGATGCCGGCAAGCACGTGTTAGTGGAAAAGCCGCTGGCCGGCGATCTCGACGAGGCCGACGCCATGATCACCGCCGCCCAGCGCGCGGACAAGATCCTCATGGTGGCCGAGAACGTCCGCTTTGATCCGCTTTACCTGCGCATCCAGGCTCTCCTCGCTGAAGGCGTCATCGGTCGCCCCGCGCTCATCCAGATGATCCGCGAGTGCTACCTGCAGCGCTCCTTCCTTGAGGATCGTCCCTGGTTCTTGAATGAGCATCAGGCGGCCGGTGGGATCATGATGTCTGGCGGGATCCACGATTTCGAGACGATGCGCTTGCTGCTGGGCGAGATCGAACAGGTACAGGCCCTACGGGCGCCGCAGCGCTTCTTGGAGATGGAGGGCGACGACACGAGCGTGGCGCTGGTGCGCTTTGCCGGCGCCGACGGTCGCCCAGGGGCGGTGGCGACGCTGGTGGAGAGCTTTTTAATGAAGAACCTGGTCACGGCCTCGGGACCGGAGGTGCACACGTTGCGCATCGATGGCGAGCTGGGCAGCATCGAGGTCCGCGATGGGCGCACGATCCACCTGTTCAGCGAGCGCGCCGACCTGCTTCCGGGCGGTGAGCTGCGAGAGCACATCCTCTACGTCCCGGAGCAGGACACCTTTACGGTGTTGATCGCCCATCTGCTGGCCTGCATGGCCGACGGTTCCGAGCCCATCACCAGCGGACGTCGCCAACGCCGCGCCCTGGAGGCGGTATGCGCTGCCTATCGCTCCATGGCCGAGGGAGGAGCGCCGGTGACGCTGAGCGCTCCCTCTAGCTAGCTTTGCGCAGATAAAAAGGCCTTGCCGAACTCTTGGCCATGCTTGAATAGCGCATCAATATTCTCGTGGGGCACCTCGGGCATGACGCTGCTCGTCGACGAGAGCAC
>SKLG01000058.1 GCA_007123335.1 Anaerolineae bacterium
CGAGAGCCTCGCGGCGCACCACCTGGCCGCCCTCGAGGCGCAGCAACGCGCCCACGGCCTCCTCCGCCGTGCGGCTCGACAGCGTCACGTGGGCGACGGCGGCGATGCTGGCCAGCGCCTCACCGCGAAAGCCCAGCGTGCGCACGCGATAGAGGTCCTCCGCCGAGGCGATCTTGCTGGTAGCGTGGCGGCGAAAGGCCAGCTCCATCTCCTCGGCGGCGATGCCGACGCCATTGTCGCGCACGCGGATCAGGCGCCGTCCGCCCTGGACGACATCGATGGCAATGTCGTCGGCGCCGGCGTCGATGGCGTTCTCCAGCAGCTCCTTGGCCACCGACACCGGCCGCTCCACAACCTCGCCGGCGGCAATCTGCGCCGCCACATCGGCGGGCAACTCTCGGATGGGCATGGGTATGTCCTTTGCGTCATCAATAAACTATATTGTTATTCTACCACAGGCAGCGCGGCGGGCAATCATCGGGGGAGCCGAGCAGGCGCTCGGCGTTCCCGGGCGGAGCGTCTACGTGGCCTCCTGGGAGCGCCGAGCGCCTGCTCGGCCTCTCTCTTGGGAGCCACCCCGCCGCCGATAATCCCCCGCCCCCAGCAACACCACCCGGCTAAAGCCATCCGCCAGGTTCGCCCCATCCAGGATCCGCGAGAGGACGCGCGGCTCGATGCGGCCCTGGGGCGCGTACAGGTTGGCGTTCGTCGTCACCAGCAGCGGCAGGCGGCGCCGATAGCGGTGGTCGATGATCTGGTAGAGCTTTTCCGCCGCCCAGGGTGTGTCGTTCTGGGCGCCCAGGTCGTCGAGCACCAGCAGCTCGGCGCTGCGCACCAGGTCAAACCGCCGCTCAAAGGGCTCCTCCCCCTTCTTGCCGTCAAAAGAGCGGCGCAGCGCGTCCAGCAGGTCGGGGACGGTGGAGACATACACGCCATGGCGGGCGCGCAGGTAGGCGCCGGCCACGGCATAGGCCAGATGCGACTTGCCGCAGCCATAGGGGCCGCAGAGCACCAGCCAGCCCTGGGGCGAGCGGGCGAACTCTTGGCACAGCGCCTTGACCTGCGCCAGATGCGCCCTGCCCTGCGCGTCGGCCTGGGCGATGTCGGGGTCAAAGGTGTCAAAGGTCCAGCGGCGAAAGGTCTCCTCGTCCAGGCCGCTGAGGGTCATGATCTCCAGCAGCTTGCGGCGGCGCGCGATGCGCTCGCGGCAGGCACAGATGGCGGCGGCCCCGTTGGGATAGCGCTCATTGGGCGGCACCTGGACAAAGCCAGAGCCCCCGCACAGCTCACAGGCCGAGTCGGCGTTTGGCGGCATCGGGATCCTCCCCTTGTTGCAGCGCCTGTTGATAATCGTGCCAGCGGGCAAACTCTTCCGGCGACGCCGCCGGGTCGTCAAAGGTGCGCTGTCGGGCCCGCCCAGGCGGCTTGTTGGGAGGGATGGACCCGCCGGCATACCACTCTAACAGCCAGGCCAGGTTATGTGGGTTATATCCCCGGATGCACCACTCCTCGTAACAGGTGCGCAACCGCTCGACGCTGGGCGCCGGCCCCAGGACCTCGAGAATCCGCTCATGGACGGCTCTGGGCGGCATCTTCCCCGTAATTTTTTGAACCAGGATAAGATCGGGCGCGCGCGAGGCGTTAGCCGTCGTGGTCGTCGCTTCTCGTAACGACGCCTTCCCCTCTCTCTCTGGTCTCCTCTGGGTATTATTATGGGTTTCTTCAAGGGTCTTATTTGTGTCATGCGCCGTCACAGGGGGTTGTGATGGCCTGGGACAAGGGGCGTCACGCGGAGTGACAGGGGGATGGGCCGGCGTGGCACGGGGGATGTCACGCAAAGGGACAGTGGTCGCAGCGTGACACCCGGCCACAGCATGACACCCTGCCAAAGGTCCGCGACGAACGGCCTCTTCTTCCGCCGGGCTCTGTGCGGCACCTTTGGGCGGGGCGGACGCGGCATGACACCCTCCCAAAGGTGCCCGACGACCAGATTCCTCTTCCGCGGGCTCCTGTGCAGGACCTTTGGGAGGCTGAGAGGGCGGTGGAGGCGGCGCGGGAATGTACTCCCGTGGCACACCCGCCGCGTCTGGGTTGGTGCAGGTGATGAGGCCCAGCTCGAGCAGACGGCGGATGTGGCGCATCAGGCGTTGGCGGGTCCAGCCCAGCTCGTCGGCCAGGCGCTCACAGCCGGCGTAGCAGCAGCCGCGCTTCTGAGCGCCACGCTTCTGAGCGCCGCGCTTCTCAGCGCCGCGCATTTGGGCGCCCTGCATTTGGGCGTAACGCCAGATGACACCGTAGGCCAGGGTGGTGCTCGAATCGCCGGTGGCGCGCAGGACCCAGTCGAAAAAGGGAGTAAAGGCGGGCATGTGGTGGTCGGTGGTCATGATCCTGTCCTCCTCGGATGTGATATTGTGCGAACCCTCTACTTATATACCACGTCGAGAAAGACGAATTGGTCAGCCCATGCGTAAATTTTGCGTAAATTTCCCTGCGCACCCTCTCTGACGCCTTGCCCTGCGCCTATCATCCCATCTATGGCTTCCGCGACTCGGTGCTGACCGCATCCTATCATCCGTCTGGACTTGCATATACTCTACCGTTATGTATGATATGCCTTTGGACTCCTGAACGCATGGAGGCGCACATGCCCCTCGCCTTTGACAACATCAAGCAGACGCCGCTCCCATCGCTCAAGCAAACGCTGGGCAAGTTCTATGTCATGCGCAAGCGGCTTCCCCTCATTCCCCAACGTGCAGAGCGGTTATATGAAAGAACTGTAACCTCAATATGATCAAACTATCACCCACAATGACTTAAATTTAGGATATAATGAGAGTTGAAATGGCATTTAGGGGTGCTGAGGCATGCGATGTCGATCCATGTGCAACTGGCGCAAGAGGCGGTGAAGCGTGAGTTGCAAGTGAATGCCCTTTA
>SKLG01000156.1 GCA_007123335.1 Anaerolineae bacterium
AGGTTGGGCGTCGCGGGATGGGGCGGGCCGCCGGCGTCCTGGCTGACGCAGGACAGGCGGTCAAAGCGGTGCTGGTCGTTCATGATGAGCAGGATGTTGGGTTTTTCGTGGGGCACGAATGCTTCTCCTCGCAGTTGATATCTAGTATCTAGGTGCCGGGCACTTTAGAAAGTGCCCGGCACCTGATTGCCCGGCACCTCGCGGTCTTATTCTACCTCATCTAGCAGGCGGCGCTCGCCCGTCAGCGCCTGGATCGGGGCCACATCCTGGGTCACCTCGATGCAGCCGCGATAGGCGCCCTGGTCGTCGCGCAGGGCGAAATAGCGAATGTGCACATATTGCTCGCCCATGTGGATCCAAAACTCGGCCGAGTCACGCTTGCCCTGGCGCATCTCGTCCAGCAGGCGGTTGACGATGTGCACGCTGTCAGGAGGATGGCAGTTTTGCACCTTGCGACCGACGATGGCAGGGGTGCGCACAAAGATGCGCTCCTGGGTATCCGAAAAGTAGCGCACGGTGTCGTTCTCGTCCACAAAGGTCACATCCACCGGCAGGCTCTTGAGCAGCAGGTTGACCTGCTCCACCGTGAGGGCGCCGGTATCCAGCGGGATCTTGCCCCCCGGCTCTACGGCCACGGCATCGCTGGGCGCCGCCTCCTCCGCCGTCACCTCGGGCTGCCAGGCATCACCGGGGCGGATCAGGGCATAGCCGATCTCGTCGCTCTGGTCGCGGATGGCCGCCCATTCGGCCTCGGTCAGCATGCGCAAAGAGGTGGGATAGAGGATGTGCTCCTCCTTGTAGAACATCGATTCGATGGCTTCGGCCAGGGGACCCCATAGCTCCTCGGCCTTTTCCGCATCCTCCTCGGCCAGCGCCTGACGAAAGGCCTTGAGCTGATCGCGGATCTGGTCGTGGGTGCCCCACATCACCGACGTCGGGCCGGTGACGCCGTGCTTCTCCAGCATGGGGAAGAGCAGGTTCTCCTTGCGGGTATAGACCTTGTCCACCGTGGCCAGTTGCTCGGCGAACTGTTGCGCCCGGCGCAGCGCGTCGGCGTCGGGCAGCGCCGCCACCGCCTCACGCAGCAGCTTGATCACCTCGCCCAGGGCGAAATTCTCGTATTTGAAGGTGTGCACCGGGTGGCCCGGCGTCATCTCTGGCGTGGTCTCGCCCTCCAGCCCCTCCTGGAACACGGCGACGTGGACGTCGCACAGCTCCCGCACCTCCTCCGCCGGCAGGCCCTCGTCGATGAGCTCCTGCTCCATCCTGGCAATCTCGACGGCGCTCACCCCCTGGATCAGCTCGCGAAAGCGGCGCTTGACCTCCTCCACGTCCTTGCCGGCGTGTAGGTCGAGGATGATCGCCTTGAGGGCCTCTTTGCGTCGCTCACTGTTGTTGATATACTCACTCATCATCTACCTCCATGGTTGCGCGAATCGTTCCTTGCTAAGCATACACGCCCGGCGCAGGTTCGTCTGTGACCAGGGTACCATTGCAGGGGCAAAACGGCTTTCAAAGGCGTCGCTACGGGAGGCGCGTATTGGCCTGCCATGCTCCCGGCAGATTGAAAGGTTGCCACGTTGATGAAACTGACGATCGATAGCGGCCTCGGACGTGAACTCTATATTCGTGGCGGAATGACCACCATCATCGCCGCCATCGCCTATTTCATCCTCGGGATCGACGCCTGGATCTGGCTCCTCCCGGTGGGCGTGACGGCTCTGGTGCTGGTCAAGTGGTTGCTACATCCCAGAGTGGACGATGATATAGACGACGAGGAATAGCCCCCCTCACCGTGGGACGCCCGATGTGAAGCGCCCCACGGCGAGTCGGCTTGGCTCAGGACTCTTCCAGAGGATGCCCCTCGGCATCGGTATGCGCCTCGGGCTGCTCGCCCTCTTCTCCTGTGGGTATTGGCTCCCACGTATCCTCGTCGGGCGTGATGATCTCCTCGGGCACGAGTTCCTCCTCGACGGGCTGCCAGCCGTCGCGGAAATAGTCCAGCGGCTGCGGCGTGCCCTCTAGCTCGAACACCAGCACGGTGTCCAGATCGTTGGGCGCCCGTCGCGGCAGGCCGTTCAGCATCACCCGATCGTCGCGCTGCTCGAACTTGACCTCGTTGCCGCTCTCTAGCAGGTGCACCGACCGCACCCGGTTACCGATGCGCGAGAAGGTCATCTCGCGACCCGGCCAGCGAAAGACGTGCATGTAGAGGGTATTGCCCCGCACCGTGCTCAGCCCGGTGGAGGTGCCAAACGCCGTGCCGTCCACCGTCGCGCGGGTGGTGCCATAGATCGAGCCGCCGTTGCGGTCCAGCCACTTGCCCACATCCTGCAGGACGCGCTCCGACTCTTTGGGGATGCTGCCGTCGGCTTTGGGGCCGACGTTGAGCAGGAAATTGCCCCCACCGTGGGCGCAGCGCACCAGGTACATGAGCGCCTGCTTGGCCGTCTTCCAATTATCGTCGGCCTCGTTATAGCCCCAACTGTCGTTGAGCGTCATGCACGCTTCCCAGGGGCGCCCGGCTTCGGAGGCGCGGACATGCTGCTCTGGGGTATCGAAATCCTCTGGCGTTTGGGAGCGGTTGTTGATGATGATGTCGGGTTGCAGACTGCGCGCCATGGCGTTCAGCTCCTCCGAGCGCCAATCCTCGGCGGTGTAGGGCCAGCCGCCGTCATACCAGAGGATGTCGAGCTGGCCATAGTTGCTGCACAGCTCGCGCACCTGAGCATGCACATAGTCGACCAGCTCTGCCCAGCCCTCCGGGTCCTTCTCCGGGCCGCGAAAATAGGCCGGGTAGCGCCAGTCGAGGAGCGAATAATAGAATCCCACGCGCATTCCGCCGCGATGGCACGCCTCCACATACTCGCGCAGCAGGTCCCGCTTGGCCGCCGTCTTGGGCGCGGTGAAATCCGAGACCTGGCTGTCAAA
>SKLG01000435.1 GCA_007123335.1 Anaerolineae bacterium
CGGGCGAGATGAAGCATGGCCCCATCGCCCTCATCGACGAGGCGCTGCCGGTGGTGGCCATCGCCCCGAACGACAAGGTGCGCACCAAGATGATCAGCAACATCGAGCAGGTCAAGGCCCGAGGCGGGCGGGTCATCGCCGTGGCCACACGCGGCGACGCCGAGGTGGCGGAAAAGGCCGACGACGTGATCTGGATTCCGCCGGCCTCGCGCTACCTGACGCCGATCCTGGCGGTGATCCCGCTGCAACTGCTGGCCTACCATATCGCCGTGCTGCGCGGCTGCGATGTCGACCAGCCCCGCAACCTGGCCAAGAGCGTGACGGTTGAATGAGTGTTGGAGGTGAGATGAATCATCCGGACAAGAAACGGCCCAAAGTGGTGGCCTTTGCCGGCACCCAGGGTCTGGCCATTTTGCTGGCCGCCTACAAAGAGGAGCACTGGGACACGGTGGGCGTGGTGCCGCCGGCTAACGCCGGGGCGGCCTTTGCCCAGCTTCACTCCGCCATCGGCGCCTCGGCCGATGAGGTGCTGATTCCCACGCTGGACCGCGTCGAGGTGTGCGCCGAGCTGTCGGACGGCAGCCAGCTCGTCGGCGAGAGCGCCATCACCGCCGGCAAGCCGGGGCAGACCATCGACCGTGTGTTTCTCATCTCCGAGGTTATGGGCCAGCCGGCGTCCGACTTTCGGCCCACGCCCGAGGTGCTGCGCGCGCTGGAGGAGGCCGACGCCATCGTCATCGGCCCCGGCTCGCTTTTCACCAACCTCATCCCGGCGCTCTTGATCCGCGAGATCAACGACGCCATCCGCCGCAGCAGCGCGCGCAAGATTTTCGTCTGCAACCTGATGACCCAGCCCAACCAGACCGGGGGCTATGACATCGCCGACCATGTGCGCGAGATCCAAAAGCACTGCGGCTTTCGCCTCGACTATGTCCTCGCCCATCACGACGGCGCCATCAGCCCCGAGGTGCTGGCCCGCTATCGCAGCACGGCGGCGGACCTGGTCGAGCCGCAACTGGTGGGCGGCGACGGTGGCGTGGGGCCAGGCGCTCACGGCGATGTGCCCATTGTCGTCATCTTTGCCGACAGCCCGCAGGAGATCGTCCTCGTCGATGGCGCCATCCTCATCCAGCGCGACCTGGCCACCGAGGTGTTGCAGGACGATCCCCTCACCGGCCAGGAGCGCCTCGTCGTGCGCCACGACCCGACCAAGCTGGGGCGGGCGCTGCGCACGCTGCTCCACGACTATGCCCTGCAGGCGCAGCTCTCGGTGAGCCGCGCCATCTTTCGCGAGTATGACATTCGCGGCATCGTCGGCTCCGAGCTGACCACGACGGCCCTCGAATCGCTGGGCCGCGCCTTTGGCACCTACATGCAGCGCCGCACCGGGCGGCGGCAGATCATCCTCGGCCGCGACGTGCGCCCCAGCTCGGCCCCCTTTGCCAAGGCGGCCACCGAGGGCCTGATGGCCTCGGGCTGCGAGGTGATCGACATCGGCGTGGTGCCCACGCCGGTGGCCTCCTTTGCCATCAACCACTTTTGGGTGGATGGCGCGGCGCAGATCACCGCCAGCCACAACCCAGCCGAGTTCAACGGGCTCAAGCTCCAGGTGGGCATGGAGGCGCTGGCCGGCGAGGAGCTGCAAAAGGTGGAGCGGATCATCGCCAGCGGCGCCTTTGCCGCCGGCGACGGGACGCATCTCGTGCGCGACGTCGTCTACCCCTACCTGAACTGCATCGAGCACAAGGTCAAGCTCTCCACGCGCTACAAGGTGGCGGTGGACGCCGGCAACGGCGTCAGCGGGCCGCTGGCCGTGCGCCTGCTGCGCGAGCTGGGCTGTGAGGTGCTGCCCATCCACTGCGAGCCCGACGGGACCTTCCCCAATCACCCGCCCGATCCCACCGAGGCCGAGAACCTGGCCGAGCTGATCGAGGTGGTGACCGGCGAGGGCTGCGACGTGGGCATCGCCTTTGACGGCGACGGCGACCGCATCGGCATCGTCGATGAAAAGGGGCAGGTGGTGCCCCCCGATGTCTACCTCTTGCTCTACACCCGCGAGGCGCTGCGCAGCGGGCCGGGCAAGGCGGTCTTTGAGGTGCGCTGCTCCGAGGCGCTGTTCGACGGGGTGCGCAAATATGGCGGCATCCCGGTGATGAGCAAGTGCGGCAATACCTCCATCCTGCCGCGCATGCAACAGGAGCGGGCGATCATCGGCGGCGAGCTCAGCGGGCACATCTTTTTCAACGACCCGCCTTTCGAGTTCGACGACGCCCTGTACGCCGCCGCGCTCCTCCTGCAATACATGGAGCGCGATGGCCGTCCCCTGAGCGAGATGCTGGCGGATTTGATGGAAGGGCTGCCCCATTATGTCAGCTCGCCCGAGATCCGCATCTCCTGCCCCGAGCACCGCAAGAACGATATTGTCCAGGCCGTGCGTGAGAGCTTTGCCAGCCGCTATCGCGTCATCGACATTGATGGGGCGCGCATCTATTTCGGCGAGCGCGACTGGGCGCTGATCCGCGCCTCCAACACCTCAGCCAAGCTCTCGCTGCGCTTTGAGGGCCGCAGCGAGGAGGCGGTGGAGCGAATGAAAGCCGAGATGGACGCCGAGCTGGCCAGCCATCTTCCCGGCGCACCGACGCTGTGATCGCATGTTGAGCGCAAACGTCAGTTGACAACCCGGCGACGCATGGTAGAATAGCAGGTGATCGGCGATCGTCCCTGCTTTCGGGCGTCATCCGGGGCGTATCCTAAAAACGAATAGCTCATCTCCGAGTCATGTGGCCTGTGGGCGTGCCTATGGCGCATGACCGATAGGGTGCGATGGGAAACTGTTGCGCCTCCCGCATTCGGAAAGGAGATGCTTCCTGTAGCTGTTGAGTGAGCCAGCGCATTTCCTTTTGCCGCTGGCTCATTTTTTTGTGGTCTGGA
>SKLG01000292.1 GCA_007123335.1 Anaerolineae bacterium
CTGACCATCGGCAAAAAGGGCTATGAGCAGGCCGAGGGGCCGCTCTCCGAGGTCCTGGTACAGACCGAGGCGCTGCGCGAGGAGCTCCCCCAGCTTCTCGAAGCCGACACCCAGGTCTATGGCCGGGTGATGGAGACCTACCGCATGCCGCGCAAGACCGATGAGCAAAAGCAGGCCCGCGAGGCCGCCATGCAGCAGGCGCTCCAGGAGGCGGCCATCGTGCCACTGACCATCGCCGAGCGCTGCGCCCGCATCGTCGATCTGGCCCTCCCCGCCGCCGAGCTGGGCAACCAGTGGGCGGTGAGCGACGCCGGCGTGGGCGTGCTCTTGGCCGAGGGCTGCATGCACGCCGCGCTGCTGAACGTTTACATCAACCTCTCCAGCATCAAGGACGAGGCGTTCGTGGCGGAGACCAAGGCGCGCATCGACGAGATCACGGCGGGCAAGGGCGAGATCAAGGAGCGGGTCATGGCGCTGGTGCATGACAAAATCGGCGCCTAAGCGTATACTGGACAAGATGCACCAGTCTGGCACAGTACGGGAGAGAGAAAAGGAGAGCCAATGGCGGCAGAGATTTTGGACGGACGCGCACTGAGCAAGACCATCGCCGGCGAGGTCGCCGAGCAGGCGGCGGCGTTCAAGGAGGCCCATGGCTGGGCGCCCGGCATCGCCGTGGTACAGGTGGGCGAGGACCCGGCTTCCGAGTGGTATGTGCGCCAGATCAAGCGCAGCTTTGACCGTGCCGGGATGGTATTCGCTCCGCACACCCTTCCGGCTGACGCCCAGGCCGACACCCTCGTCGGCCTGCTGAACGAGTTGAACCACGACGACCGCACCAACGGCATCATCGTGCAGATGCCCCTGCCCGATCATTTGCCCCAGGAGTTGGTCACCGATAACCTCGCTCCGGCCAAGGATGTGGATGGCATCCATCCCATCAGCGCCGGGCGGCTGATGCAGGGCGCGACCGACTATTTCGCCCCGGCCACCCCCGCCGGCGGGATGGAGATGCTCAAGCGCTATGGCATCGAGCTCAAGGGCAAGCGGGCGGTGATGGTCGGGCGCAGCAACATCGTCGGGCGGCCCATGGCCATGCTCATGCTCCATCAGCACGCCACGGTGACCATCTGCCACTCGCGCACCATCGATCTGGGGGCGCGCTGCCGCGAGGCCGACATCCTGGTGGCGGCCATCGGTCGCGCCAAGATGATCACCGGCGACATGATCAAGCCCGGCGCGGTGGTCATTGATTTCGGCGTCAACGTCGTCGGCGATGGCATCGTCGGCGATGTGGACACCGAGGCGGCCATGGAGGTGGCCGGTTATCTCACCCCCGTGCCCGGCGGCACCGGCCCCATGACCAATATTATGCTCATGCTCAACACCCTGGAAGCTGCTCGACGGCAGGCCAAGGGGTAGATATGTCCGGCAGCGGCGCCAGGTGGCGCGCGATCTGCACAGACGTTCGACAGAGGGAATCGCAGCTTTAGAAATTGGGAGGAAACGACAATGCTCAGTGATCTTGCTATCGCCCAACAGGCCGAACTCAAGCCCATTCTTGAGATCGCGCGTTCTGTTGGCCTGCTTGAGGAGGAACTTGTCCCCTACGGTTGGGACAAGGCCAAGGTCCGCTTGGAGGTGCTCGAGCGCCTCAAAGATAGGCCGAATGGCAAGTACATCGATGTCACGGCCATCACCCCGACCCCCCTCGGGGAGGGCAAGACGACGACCACCGTGGGATTGACCCAGGCGCTGGGCACCGCCCTCGGCAAGAACGTGATCGCCTGCATCCGCCAGCCCAGCATGGGGCCGACCTTTAACATCAAGGGCGGCGCCGCCGGCGGCGGCTACAGCCAGATCATTCCCATGGAGGATTTCAACCTCCACCTGACCGGCGACATCCACGCCATCACCGTGGCCCACAACCTGGTGGCGGCGGCGCTGGACACGAGAATGTACCACGAGAGCCGCCAGAGCGACGCTGCCCTCGAGCGGCGCGGCGTCTCCCGGCTCGACATCGATCCCGACACCATCACCTGGAACCGCGTCGTCGACGTGTGCGACCGCTCTCTGCGCCAGATCATGGTCGGCCTGAACGACGACAAGCTCGCCGACGGCTCGCCCAGCCCCGTCTTTCCGCGCAAAACTGGCGTGGATATCACCGTGGCCAGCGAGTTCATGGCCATCCTGGCCCTCGCTACCAGCGTTCAGGACTTGCGCGCCCGAGTGGGCAAGTGTGTGGTGGGCATGAGCAAGCAGGGCAAGCCGGTGAGCCTGGACGATCTCGGCGTGGGCGGCGCTGCCGCCGTCCTGCTCAAGGACACCATTATGCCTAACCTGATGCAGACGTTGGAAGGGCAGCCGGCGTTCGTCCATGCGGGTCCCTTTGCCAACATCGCCCACGGCAACTCGTCCATCATCGCCGACATGATCGCCCTCAAGCTCGGCGACTATGTGGTGACCGAGAGCGGCTTTGGCGCCGATATTGGCATGGAAAAGTTCTTTAACATCAAGTGCCGTTACTCCGGGCTGATCCCCAACGCCGTCGTCCTGGTGGCCACGGTACGGGCGCTCAAGATGCACGGCGGCGGCCCCAAGGTGACCCCCGGCGCGTCGTTGGACCGCGCCTACACCGAGGAGAACCTCCCGCTGCTCGAGGCCGGGCTGGGCAACCTGGGTGCGCACATCCGCAACGCCAAGCGCTTTGGCATTCCCGTGGTCGTGGCGGTGAACAGCTTTACCACCGACACCCCCGCCGAGATGGAGATGGTGCGCGAGTATGCCATCTCGCAGGGCGCCGAGGACGCCGTCGTCTCCAAGCACTGGGCGGAGGGCGGCATGGGCGCCGCAGCCCTGGCCGAGGCCGTCGTCGCGGCTTGCGAAAAGCCCAGCAATTTCGAGTTCCTCTACCCGCTGGATTGGTCCATCA
>SKLG01000540.1 GCA_007123335.1 Anaerolineae bacterium
AGGAAACCATGAAACGCACGATGATCCTGATAGCAGTGCTGGCCGTGCTGGTCACGGCTGGCGTAGCTGTTGCGCAGATGTCGGCAAGCTACCGACTGGAACGGTCGGTCATCGCCGGCGGCGGAGCGCAATCGGCTTCGGCGAACTATCAGGTTGCCGGAACCATCGGGCAAAGCCTGGCCAGCCCGCCCGAGTCGTCCAGCGCCGGGTTCCAGATTTGGAGCGGCTTCTGGCCCGATTTCGAGAAGCAGCCCCATCTGTTATTGTCCAAGACAAATAACAAGGCTGTCTGGTATGCCGGGTGGGACCTGACGTATACCATCGTCATCACCAACGCTGGCTCGGCTCCTGCGTTGGATACGCGAGTCACCGATACCCTCCCGGCGGAGGTCTATGTCCCCACGCCTCCCGCCGGGGCGACGCTGAACCCAGACGGCTCCTACTCGTGGGCGTTGGGCGATCTGGCGGCGGGCGAGAGTCGCACCCTGACGCTGACGGTGCGTACCTTTTCGCATGTGCGTGGCGTCGTGACCAATGTGGTCGCGGCTTCGAGTGTGGGCGTCGATCCCGTGATGGCCAGCGACTCGACGACCATTATCGCGCCGCCGACAAAGCCCACCAGCACGCCGTCTCCTACGGCTACGGCTACCACTATGCCTACGTCTACACCCACGTTTGCACCCACGCCTACACCCACGGCCACGAGCACGCCCGAGCCGGAGGATTTGGTGTTGACAGGCATCGTCTATGGCGGCTCGCTGGTCCAACCTGGGTTCGAGCCTATCGCCGGAGCGCGGGTGGCGGCGATCCTCTGTATACCGGCGGATTACGAGGCCATCACCGACGCTCAGGGGCGCTATACGCTAACGATCCTGGCAGCGGATGCGAATGCCTGCACCGAGCTGGGTGTTGTGGTCAGCGCCAATGGCTACCAGACTCTGCAACAGACCTTCCTGATCGCTGACCTGCGCCAGCAACCCGAGCGGGATTTCTACCTCGATCCTCTGGGCATCTGGCAGCTCTGGCTGCCTCTGGCGATGCGTGATTAGGATGTAGGCGCTGATTTTACCGTGGCACAGCAGGCTGTCCGCTGTGCCACGGTCTTGACTGAACGGGAGGGCATCTCTGAAATCCGGCCGAACATCCTGGACCCGCAAGGATTACCCGTCTCCGGACGGGTTTTTTGTTCTCAGCCCTCTCGCTTCCCATGCCATCACAAGGGGCGTGTTGGATGTCAGACGCTAACGCCATCGGCCTGCAAAGATGGCACGAAGGATGAGTTTGCGCGATGACTGATCAGGATGATCGATCCCCTAACACATCGGACCGCGCCTCCAAAGAGGTGGTGATCGAGTCGGTGGATCTCACCCGTCGCTTTGGCGAGACCGTCGCCGTAGCCGGGCTCAATCTCACCGTGCGCGCGGGCGAGATCCTCGGGTTGGTGGGGCCAGACGGCGCCGGCAAGACCACCACCATGCGCCTCCTGGCCGCCATCATGGACCCCACCGCTGGCCGCGTCACCCTGTTCGGCCATGACACCGTGCGGGGGGCGTCACAGATCAAGCGGCGCCTCGGCTATATGGCCCAGCGCTTTACGCTCTACGAAGATCTAAGCGTATTGGAAAATTTAACCTTTTACGCCGATGTGTATAATGTATATGGTAAAAGCCGACAAGCCCAGATTGAGCGCCTGCTCCGATTCTCCCGGTTGACCGAATTCAAGGATCGCCGAGCCGGCCAGCTCTCGGGCGGTATGCAGAAAAAGCTGGCCCTGGCCTGCGCCCTCATCCACAAACCCGATCTCCTCCTGCTGGATGAGCCCACCACCGGTGTGGACCCCATCTCGCGGCGCGAGTTCTGGGACATGCTCGCCGAGCTGCACGTGGGCGGGATGACGATGGTCATCTGCACCCCTTATATGGATGAGGCCGAGCACTGCTCGCGGGTGGGGTTGATCTATGAGGGGCAACTGCTGGCATGCGATAGCCCCGCCCGCATCAAGGCGAGTATCGCGTCGGAGCTGTTGGCCGTGTGGCCGGCGGATGTGCGCCGGGCGCGCGATGTGCTGCGTCGCCTGGATCTCGTGCACGAGGTGCAGACCTATGGCGATCAGTTGCGCGTCTTTGTGAGCGACGTCGGGGCGGCTCAACCGCAACTGGTCACGGCCCTGGAGAAGGCTGGCATCGCTGTGCAGGATATCCGCCCCGCGCGGGTGCGCATGGAGGAGGCCTTTATCTCCCTGATCCGCCGACAGCGCGCCCGCCACCAGATTGACTCTGAACATGACGCGTCCGCTTCTGCGCCCGCTTCAGCGCCCGATACAGGGTGAGGAGAGAGATGTCGCCCAAACGCACGTTGGCCCTCATTCGCAAAGAGCTGCGCCACATCATACGCGATCCGCAAATCCTGTTCATGGTGTTGATAGCGCCGGCATTTGTCCTCTTTTTGTTGGCGTATACCTTTGCTGCCGATTTGCAGACGATCCGCATTGGCGTGATCGACGGCGATCATAGCCCGGCGTCGCGCGCCTATGTAAAGGCGCTCATCTCGGATGGGGAACTGTTGCTGGTGAGCACGCATCAGAGCTATGCCGAGGCCGAGGCAGCGCTCCAGCGGGGGCGAATCAACCTGGTGGTGGTGATCCCGGTCGGCTGGGGCGAGGCCCTGGCTGCGGGCCGGGGGACCACCCTGCAGTTGATCCTAGACGGCTCTGACTATCATCAGAGCCGCGCCTACAGTCGGAATGTCATCCAGCGCACCCAGGCGTATGCGGCTACCCTGGCCCCCGGCGCGGACACGGTTCAGCCCCCTATCGATGTGCGCACGCGTGCCTTGTACAATGCCCCGCTGAAATGGATCGACGCCATGATTCCGGGGCTCATGGCGATGGCGTTTTCCTTTCCGGCCATCGCCGCTGCTCTAGCGTG
>SKLG01000176.1 GCA_007123335.1 Anaerolineae bacterium
AGCTGATTTACAGGGTGCTCAAGTGGATCTTTACAAACGCGGCGCGCATCTTTAGCTTTGTCGAGACGGTGGTCAACGGCATGGCCGACATTGTCGCCGGCAACATCGGCGGCATGGCCAAGGCCGTGGAGGCCGCGCTGGCCAAGCTGATCCCGCCGGTGATCGACTTTTTGGCCGGCCTGATCGGACTGGGCGACCTGCCTAACAAGGTGGTGGAGACGGTCAAGAGCATGCAGGAATGGGTCATGTCCATCCTGGACCGGGCCATCGGCTGGCTGGTGGAGCAGGGGCGCAAGTTGCTGGAGGCGGTGGGGTTGGGCAGGGAAGAAGAGCCCGAGGCCGGCGCCGAGGGCGAGCTTGGCCCGGTGGGAGATACGATCAGCTTTACCGGCGGCGACGCGTCGCACCGCATGTGGATTCAGGAGAGCGGCACGACCACCACAGTGATGGTTGCCAGCGGGGAGGAGAGCGTCGGGCAAAAGCTGGCCCGCTGGAAATCCGAGGCGCCCAAGTTGGGCGAGCAGCAGGGCCAAGCGGAGGGCCTCATTTCACAGGCGGTCTCGCAGCTTGGCACCACCGACAAGGAGGCCTATGAGGCAGCGGTGGCCAAACAGCAGGCCGAAGCCCAAGCCAAGGCAGGCGCCGCTGGCACAGGACAAGCCGCAGCTCCCGCCAACAACGCCGTTCAAAAGTTTGAACAGGAGAACCAGCAGGCCATCGAAAAGCAGCAAGGCCTGTCGGAGATCATGGCTCAGCTCTTTGATCTATTCGGTGAGCAACGAGATTTGACCATGATTTATGCCGAACAACTCGCCATCATCCATTCAGCGGCTCAGCCCACCATCAAGGCCGACCTACAAACATTATCCGATCGAGCTGCCGAGTTCAAGAACTGGTCCGATGTGCAGACTGCCCTCGAACAAAAGGCTGCTACCAGGAGTATGGTGTCCAAACCTCTAAACAAGGACAACCCCTTTGGCAGCGGTTTCGCCCATGGTTGGGCTGTCACGGCGGTATATAGGGCCATTCAAGCCACGAAAGCAGAGATGCAGACCGCGGACAAGCCTGTCCGTACCAGGATTAACTCGGTGATGGTGCGCCTGGCGGAACATGGTCGCGTCCCCTCTACCGCCGGCGCCGACTGGTATCTGGTCAATCACAAAACCCAGTTTCACGCGCCCTCACCGCCCTTTGATGCTATGCCCAAGCCTGTGGACAAGACGCGCGAAACCATCTGGCGCGGAACCATGCAAAGCTCGGCGAGCGCTCGCATCAACCAGACCTTCCAGGAGAGAATTAGGATGGGCCAGGGACCGCCTCCAGGGCCAGAGCTGCCCCAATTCATCCGCCAAGAGATCTGGCGACTGCTCAGCACAGCCTCCCTATCGGTGCGGGGCACTGATGAGATCCATGTTGAGGTGGACAGCAATACCCGCAACCAAATCACCAGCTATCTGGAGACGGAAACCAAAAATGCCGCAGCCGCAGGCGATACCAGCATGCAACGGACGTTGACCTGGTGGCAGGATAACATCTTGACCCCCGAGTTCCACCATGCCTGGCCCCAATGGCTGGGAGGCCCAGCCGAGCAGACTCGAATCTACATACCGCGAGCCCTGCACAATTTTGACGGCATCCCAACTGAGCAGCAGAATTTCCCAGGCGGGTTCCATCAGGTGTTCAACACCAAGTTTCAAACCGCATTCCCCGTTGCCATCAACGATACAGCGGGCTGGCGAGCATTCGTTAGAATCAACCCAGATGCTATACCCATTGTCCACAAGCTCCTGATCGACTCGTACCGAGAAGTGCTGGCAACTCTGGGCGGTCAGGGGGCGGCGGCGGCTAATCGCTTTGTCGCAGAGGCCAAAAAGACGTTCGATACGCTCAATTTAACATGATCCGCAACATTGGTGGATCGACGAGCGAGAGTGAGGTTATACTGTGGAACGAGTGTACAAGATCACGGCCCTGGTCAGAGATCAAGAGCTGATCGACTTGGCCCCACAATTGCAGAAAATCAATGTCCTCACCTACCCCTTTGCCGGCGCAGACGCTCATGCGTGGACTTTTGAGGAGGATGATTTTCGGCTCATCCCTGTGTTACGTGATTGGTTGGCAAACCAAGGAATACACGAGGTCAGGGAAGAGGGAATGCGTCGTTACTCCGAGCAAGATTCCCTAACCGCCAAGCTCGTGCGCCTCTCCGGTGGAGAGTTAAAGGGAGTACATGTGGTAGAGGATGCGGTGATCCGCGAGGATCGGTGCCCCGATTGCGGTTTTGTAGCAAGACGGATCACAGACGAGCCCCGACTGCGTCTGCAACTGCCTGAAGAACCGCGCTCAGAGCTGTTTTGGGTAGATAGCGCCAGCAGTATCTATATCGCGTCTAACGATCTGTACCAGGCTCTCGAGGATGACGGGTTAGACGCCGGTCTGGCCGTTTTTCCAGTCGAGGTTGAAGGGCTTGATCGCCGCTACTCGGGCTTTTATTCCACCATCGATCTGGGCTGGCCGGCCGCGCCTTATGGGCTGACCGGCAATGTGTGTTCAACGTGTGGCCGATCCGTCGTGCGCTCGCCTCAGGCCAGTGACACGAGGCGCTATCCGGGCTTGCCCCGTTACGGATTCTACCTCACGTTTTACCATCCCAATCGGGATGCTCACTGGATGTGGACAGAAGTCTATGGCCAATGGGTTCTGCTGATGACGGATAAGGTTCGCGATTGGCTGCGCCATCGAGATGCAATGATGACGGATGCGAACGACCACGTGCGCCAGCCGCTGGTTTACTATGCGCACGGTTGGTATCCCGACGAACAAGAACTGGCCTTTCTCGACGAAAAGTACCACTAGAGGAGATGGATGGCTATCTCGGCTTGCCAAGCGCGACCTGTACCGCGGCGATGTCCCGCTTAAGCTCGCCCTGAATACCATCCAGCAGGCTCTGAAGCCTCTTGAGGTGTGTCAATACCTCGGGCAACGTTGCCGTACCCAGACTCCGATTGCTCGCGATGATGTCTGGCGCCGGGGGGGCATCGTCCAATCGGTCTGCCCGAATCTCTTCGTAGAGCTCCATCGTGAGCCGCGAAGGCTCGACGTCGAGTTCCTCGCGCAGCGCCGTCGCGCAGCGCTGGAACTGGCGCAGAGCGTCGGTGCGGTTGCCCGCCAAATAGTACAGGCGCATGAGTTGGCGATGGGTGCGCTCATGCGCCCGATCATAACTCAAGACCTTTTGCGCGTAGGCCATGCCGGTTTCATATTCTTGGCGCGATTCACAGCAGCGAAGCAGCTTGCCAAGCAACACCAGGTACATATTCTGCAATCGCTCTCGTTCCAGTATGCACCAATCCTCATAGCAGCCTTCCAGCAGATCCCCGGCATAAATCTGGGCGGCCGTGTGAAGCGCCTCGACGCCATCGTTCGAAAGCTCCTCGCCCGGCGTGCCGCGCAGTGAAACGCAGATCTCCTCAAAAGCCAGCACATCGACCCATAGGTCCAGATCATGATTCAGTTGGACCCACTCCTGCTCTGCTAGTATGACGGAATCTTTGTCGTTCACATAGTTTTGCAGTGCCGAGTTGATCTGCCAGATGGTTTGACGCAGATACTTGCGAGATTGGGCGGTGGATTGATTGCCCCAGAGCATCGAGGCCAGCGCCTCTCGGGAGTGAGAGCGGCTATGGTGGATCAGGAGATAGCTCAGTAATACCTGCAACTTGCCGGCTTCCAGGCCTGTCAGCTCCTCTCGATCCAATTCCACACGGAACCTGCCAAACAGATGAACTCGCATCGTGTTCATTGTCATGCCTCCGTTGACTATGCCTTAGCTTTTGTGCGAATTCACGTTCGTTTACGGCGAATGACCAGGCGAGATGTATCGGTTCAATCTAGCTGAAAGTTTGCCGGGTCGTTCGCAACATGGGTCCAAGATCCATGCGCAAACGAAAGCCTATCGGCGGCACGAGTCAAAAGAGGGTAGGAAGCCGACCGGCTGCGAGATCAAAAAGTGGCGCCAACCCTGCTGAGGGATCTGCCAGCCCTTTCGACGACAACCAGGCCGAATGGAGTGTTTGAATGAGTGGGCGATATCCAACAGTTTCTAGACAACGACTGGCGGACTGTTCTTACAAATCGTAGCTACATTTCTGGTGTCGCGCAAGCAGTGGATGTCGCTTCTCTTTATGCTTGCCGAAGCGACGATGGGCAAATTCACTCCTGTTCAAAGTTATACGACCCAACTATGTTGAGTAGCTGATCACCTTTTACTATCATCAGTCAGAGATGTCAAGCTTTCGAAGGATGTGCCTGCAACACAGGCAGATGAAGCGCAAGTGTGCATCACCGCAGATGCCCGGCACGATATTCAAGATACGGCTGTGGGCGTCGCTCAGTCGCCCATCCAATCTCCGCCGTCCACGTGGATGACGTGACCGGTCATATACGACGAGTCGCTGGAGGCCAAAAAGATGAACGCCGGCGCCACCTCGTCTGGCTGCCCGGCCCGCTTCATTAGCGTGTCGGACCCAAAGGTCTCCACCTTGTCGGGGCCAAAGGTGGCGGGGATGAGGGGGGTCCAGATGGGGCCCGGCGCCACGGCGTTGACCCGTATGCCTCTGTCCGCCAGGTTCTGGGCCAGGCAGCGGGTAAAGCCGACGATGGCCCCCTTGGTGGCCCCATAGTCGATGAGCTCTGCCGAGCCCCGGTAGGGAACGATGGAGGTGGTGTTGACAATCACATCCCCCTCCTTCATGTGCGGCAGGGCTGCCTTGGTCAAAAAGAACATGGCGTCGATATTCGTGCGGAACGTTCGTTGCCACTGCTCCGTCGTGATATCCTCCAGCTTTTCCTGAGGATGCTGTTCAGCGGCATTGTTGACGAGGATATCGATCTGGCCAAACCTTTCCATCGTCTGCTGGACGATCTGCTGACAGAATGTTTCCTCGCCGATATCGCCGGCCATCGTGATGGCTTTTCGCCCTGCCTCTTGAGCCAGCTCCTTGGTCTTGTTCGCATCCTCATGCTCGTTGAGGTAGGCGATCACGACATCAGCCCCCTCCTTGGCAAAGCCGATGGCTGTAGCCCGGCCTATGCCGCTATCACCGCCGGTGATAATGGCCACCTTGCCCTCCAGCTTGCCACTGCCACGATAGTTCCTCATCTCGGATTGGGGCTCGGGCTGCATGGCCCGTTCCGTCCCCGGAGGCTGCTGCTGCTGCGCGGGACGCTGTTTGGTCTCCTCACTATTGGACATGGTTACTCCTTTATGCTTGACCCTCCCCATAGCGATGTTAGAGGTAGGGTTCTACACGCGCCGAATCCTCATGTACGTCACTTGGTGAGAACCTATCTGCGAGTCCGTTTTCTACGAGTTCATCCTATCCTATACTCCTTTTTAGTCATCGGCTGCAGGCACTGTTTAGAACAGTTGCCCTCCGTCTCAACTCTGTGTAAAATGTTCCAAACGCACAGCTGGCTAGCAACTGATCTACCGAGAGAATGCCTAGTCGTGCGTCCGTGGCACCGTGAACAAGAGACCAGAGTTCGCTCGCATCCCCCCCACATTGCGTCCGGCGTGCGGCTTATCGCAACGACAGAGTGGAGGTTACGTGGATATTTGGGAATGCGCTCTCGGCTTTATGGACTCTCAGGTCTTGCTCACCGCCGAGGAACTCGGCGTCTTTGACTACCTCGACGCCGGCCCACGTACGGCTGAGGAGGTGGCCACCGCCATCGACATGCCCCCTGATTCGACCAAGCGGCTCCTCACCGCCCTGTGCGCCCTCGGTCTCACTCAACGGCAGCCCGATGGGCGTTATATCAACGGCCCCGAGGCGGCAGAACAACTGGTGAGCACCAAGCCGGGCTATATCGGGATGATGTTCGTCCACCTGCGCGAGGATCTTTATCCTGTCTGGCACTATTTCAAAGAGACACTCTGCGAGCGCCAGCCCCAATGGGAGCGTGCTTTTGGCAAGAACGCCCATCCTACCCAAGAGATGTACTCGGACCCCGACACGTTGCGGGCCTTTATGGAGGGCATGCACGCCATCAGCTACCAGGCGGCCGCCGAGTTTGCCGCCGCTGTGCCGGAATTGGAGACGGTGAGACACCTTGTCGATGTGGGCGGGGCTAGCGGCGCCTTTGTGATCGCCGTCTGTCAGGCACACACCCAGTTGCACGGCACCATCATGGATCTGCCTCAGGTGGCCCCCATCGTCAAAGACTTGGTGCGAAAGAGTGGCCTGGAGGATCGCGTTGACTTTTATGAGGCCGACTTTTTCAACGACCCCTTCCCCAAGGGAGTCGATGCCTTTTCTCTAGGGTTCGTCCTCCACGACTGGGATACGGAGCAAGGCTCCTACCTAATGGAGCAGATCTCCCAATCCATCGAACCGGGAGGGCTGCTCATTATCGGTGAGTATCTGCTGAATCAAGATCGCACCGGGCCGCTCTTTGTGGCCCGTAGCGATCTGAACATGCTCGTGGCCGCCCAGGGCCGGGAGCGCACGGCCCAAGAGTATGCCGATTGGATCGCTCAACACGGCTTTGCGCTGGAACGCATTCAACCCACCTCCAAGGGCAAGAACTTTATGATCGCCCGGCACACGGGCTGACGCTGTTACCATGTCCGGCTCGTCATCACGCTCACTCGGGCACAGATCGAAGATGACATAAAGGGAGTGGAGGCGGCGGACAATGTCTAGGTCGCCTTGTCGGCTGCCCTGCGAGGGCAGCCCATGCGGACACCGGCCCCCTGTTCAGAGCCAGATCCTGGCGCGGAGCGCGGTGAGAGCAACTCACCCAGATATCCCTCTAGCTGCTCCACCCGACGCTCAGCCGTGTGCTCGGTCAGGACGCGCTGCCGCGCACGACGGGCCATGGCGCGGCGCTCCTCCTCCGGCGTCTCACGCAGATAGCGGAGCGAATCCTCAGATCGCCGGGCGATCAGGATCTCTTGGCCGATGGCGAAAAAGGTCTCCAGCCCCGGCCAATAGTCGCTGATGACCGGCGTGCCGCAGGCGGCGGCCTCAAAGAGGCGCACGCTGGGCGAGTAGCCGGCGCGGATCATCTCTTGCCGAGTGACGTTGAGAGTGTAGCGTTGGCTGTTGTAAAAGGCGCGGTGCCGGGCCGGTGGCAGATGGTCCACTCGCCGGACATTGTCCGGCCAGTGGACCGACTCTGGATACTGGGGCCCGGCGACGATGAACCGCCCCTCCGCCCAACGCCGGGCCGGCTCCAGAAGGAGCCGCTCCAAGGGCGGCTGTCGATCCGCACTATAGGTGCCCATGTAGCCCAGATCCCACTCGATCGGTTGTTGCTCGGGATAATAGATCTCGGGATCGACGGAGCAGAGAAAGGCGCGCACCTGTCGGGCGCCGTATTCGTCGGCCAGGCGTTCCAGGGTCGGACCACCGCTGAACGAGAGATAGAGATCGTAGCGGGGAATGAGCTCCGGTGAGAGATAGGCATAGTCGCCGCCGGAGAGCTTGGTGAGCGTCACCGGCGTGTCGATATCACAGAAGGCGACGGGCCCCTGGGCGACCTCGGTGGCCCAGCGCCCCACAACCACCCCCTCGGGCACAAAGGAGCCAACCATGACCATATCCGCCTGGCGCACCTCCCCGGTAAACCGATCCCCTAGTTCGTTGAGATCGTTATACAGCATCGTGCGCCCATAGGGAGGATGGGGAAGGTCGCGATGGGCCGCATACCAGGGGACGTCGCGCTCCAAAAAGAGGACGTCGTGGCCGCGGCGGACCATCTCGCGCACCAGGGCGCGATAGGTGGTGGCGTGGCCGTTGCCCCAGGAGGAGGTGATCGACAGACCCAGGATCACGATGCGGTAGCTCATGGCTTACTCCTCGCCAGGACGGGATTGAGGAGGCGCTCCAGTTGCATGACCCGCTGGCGATAGGTATGTTCGGCCAGGGCTCGCTTGCGGGCGGCCGCACCGATGGCCCGCGCCCGCTCAGGGCTCAGTGACTGGATATGCTCTTGCACCTCATCGCCGCTGTGGGCGACCAAGATCTCGTCGTCAGGCGCATAGAAATCGGCGATGCCTCGCCAATAGTCGGTGATCAGACAGGCGCCGGCCCCGGTGGCCTCAAAGACCCGCGTGGCCGGCGACCACCCGTAGCGGGCCATGCTCTCTCGACAGATATTGAGCACCGCCATGGGTGTACAGTTAAAGGCGTTGTGATCTCGCGTGTAGACGTGGCCCAAGTCGTTGACATTCGACGGCAGCGGCTTGGTGTCCCATCCGTTCCCGCCCAGCAGAAAACGTCGCTCCGGGAGGGCCGCCGCTACCTCGATAAAGAACTCTTCCACCCGCTCCTCACGATCGGGCAGGCGGTTGCCCAAAAAGCCCAGGTCGGCCTCGAATCGCGGGTCGGGCGCCGTGGGGTAGTGGGTGGCGGGGTCAAAGGCATTATAGATCGGCACGCACTGACGAGCGCCCAGGGCCTCGTACGCCTCGATCACCGGCTGGCCGCCGCCATAGGTGAGGATCAGGTCATACTGGGGGATGAGGGGCAAAAAGGGATCGGACGGATCGGCCTGGACTCGGTCAAGAGTAGCGGGGGCGTCCACGTCCCAAAAGATGGCCAACGCTCCCGGAGGCTTGATATCGAGCACCGCGGCCTCCAGGAGGGGGTCAAACACGCCCACGCCGCTGGCCTTGACCAGGATATCTGCGCCCTGGGCCATGTCCAATGCCCGCTGCACGGCGTCTCGCCCCGCCACGTCCTCGCGCTGGGCATCATAGACGACTACCTTTGCCCAGTCGGGATCGGGGATGTCGCGGTGGGCCTGGCGATCATAGGCATCGGGCTCGTAAAAGGTGACCCGATGGCCACGCTCGTGGAGGGCGCGGATGATGCCGCGATAGTAGGTGGCAGCGCCGTTCCAGTAGGCGGAGACGAGGCTGGAACCGAAAAAGGCAATTTCAAAACCGTTAGCCATAGCGAAGGACCTCCTTGGGAGAAGCGGGGGCGTGAGCCGGCTGATCATGGTAGAGACCTAGCTGGCGACATATCGCATGCAATTCATCGACGCGATGGGCGCAGGTGTGGCGGCTGTAAATGGTGCGCAGCCCGTGGCGGACGAGGGATTGGGCGTAGCGATGATCCTCCAGCAAGCGGGTGAGATGGTCCTTCATCTGCTCCCCATTTTGGGCGATGAGAAAGTCGCGGCCTGGCTCAAAGAGACCTTCCACATCCTGCCAGGGGGAGCAGACGAGAGGGATGCCGCAGGCCAGTGCCTCAAAGACGCGGATGGTGGGGATGCCGGGTAGTGCCTTGACATAAGGTCGCCGCGGCACGTGAACCGCCACCCCAAACTTGTTGAAGCTCTCTGGTACGGCATAGTTGGGCAACCAACCTCCGTATTCGATCCCCGCCTCCGCCAACGTCTTGAGGGCGTGGGCCGGATAGCGCACACCGTGGATGCGGGCGCGCAGGCCCAAATCCCGCACCGGCTCGATCAGGAACTCGTTCAGCTCCGCCGTGCGTTCCTCGTCGCCCCAGTTGCCCACCCACACCAGGTCGCCCTCCTGGGCTCCGACATGGCCGTTGCTCGGCGATCCGCCCAGGGAACGGAATACGCGGATATCGGCGGCTTCGTGCCAGATCCAGGCCCGGCGTGCCCGCGGCGAGTCCGAGCGCCGGTCCAGGTAGCGATCGCGGACGACCCGGCCAAAGGCCAGGACGCCGTCATAGTGATCGAGGTGATAGGCGGCCATCTCCTCCGGGGCGGTGGCCGAGCGGTGATGGGTGTCGTGAAAGAGGAGGCGGTACCTGTTCCACGCCCGTCGGTCTCGCTGCCGATGCTCGCCGATGCGGCCCACCAATCGGGGGCTGTTCCACTCGTGGACGATGACCAGATCGGCCCCGGCCAGGGCCAGGTCAAGGTCGAGGGTCGCCTCGTCGTAAAAGGTAGCGGAGAGCGAAGGATAGGCATGGCAGAAGCCGGTCAGCGGATCCTCCTTGTCCGGCTGCCATCGGCTGCCGTCGTCGCGGCGGCCCCACCCGCCAAGGCGCCGCGCAAGGCGGCGCAAGAGGTTAGGGCGCCGCAGGGGGTGAGCTGCCATCGTCTGTCGCAGGTTGGCCAGGCTCCAGCCATCCTGTGGCTCATAGACCGTCACCGTGTGGCCCCGGGCCTGCAGCTCGGTCACGATGCCCCGCAAAAAGTGGGCGTTGCCGTTGTTCCAATCTGATACGAGAGAGTGGTAGAACATGACGATGCGCATGGGCTCAATAGCTCCGAGAAACAGGGATGGCGAACGGGGCTACGTGTGAAACTCGCTGCGCCTGCTTCCGTAGCTGACCATAGGCCCGCCAATAGCCCGCGGCCATCCGTGACGGAGAGTAGCGCAACGCCCGTCGTCGTCCACGGGAGGCGAGTTCCTCTCGCTTTCCCGTATCGGCCATCAATTCACCAAGGGTTGCCCGCAGGCAGTCGGGATCATCGGGTGGGACAAAGCGGGCCGCATCGCCCCACACCTCGTGCAGGGTGGGGATATCGCCCAACACCAGGGCGCATCCGGCCAGAGCCGCCTCCAGGGGCGTCAGGCCAAAGGGCTCGTAGCGGGCGGGGAGGCAGTAGATCGCCGCGCGCCCCATCCAGTCGATCACCTCCCTCTGAGAGAGTTGCCCCAGGCCATGAAGGGCATCGGGGGAACGCCGGCCGCCGTTGGGATGTTGCTCCTCGCCGGCGACGTGGATGGGCCAATCCAGATCGGCGGCGATGGCATCCAGCGCCGCAATGTTCTTGGCCTCATCCCAGATACGCCCAGCAGCAAAGATAAAGGGCTCCTTGCCCCCTGGTGGAAAGAGATCCTCCCGGCGCCCATTGGCGACGACGCCGGTCCGTGGCAGCGGGCCATAGTGCTTTTGCAGGGCGCCAAGCATGGCCGCCGTGGGGGCCAGCACCAGATCGGCGGACCGCAGCCCACGGGCCACCTCCTCGGTATAGCGA
>SKLG01000359.1 GCA_007123335.1 Anaerolineae bacterium
CGGAGCGCATCGTCATCCTGGACACCCGCAGCGCCGACCGCACGGCCGAGATCGCCACGGCCATGGGCGCCCGCGTCGTGCCCCACGATTTCGAGGATTTTGCCCGGCAGCGCGAGTTTGGCCTGTCGCTGCCCGAGAGCGAGTGGCTGTTTTATGTGGATACGGACGAGCGGGTGACGCCGGCGCTGGCCGAGGAACTGCGCGCGGTCACGGCGCCCGAGCGCGACCTGGATAACGGCGTGCCCGCTGTGGGTTGGTGGGTGCCCCGGCGCAATGTCATCTGGGGCAAAGAGATCCGCCACGGCGGCTGGTTCCCCGACTATCAGTTGCGCCTGCTCAAGCTGGGCCACGCCCACTATGACCTGACCCGCCAGGTCCACGAGGTGGTCTGTCTCGACGGCCCCGAGGCGTTCCTCCGCGAGCCGCTGATCCACCACAACTATCGCACCATCGGCCAGTTTGTGGCCAAGCAGGGGCAGTATGTGGACCTGCAGGCCGGTATCCTCTATCGCCAGGGCGTGCGCCCCAAGCCCTGGACCCCCTTTTCCCAGCCGCTGAGGGAGTTCTGGCGGCGGGCCATCCGCCTGCAGGGGGTTCGCGACGGGGTCCACGGGCTGCTCCTGTGCGCGTTGGTGTCCTACTACTATGGGTTCGTGGTCACCCGACGGTTGGCGCAGCGGTGGCGCGATCTGGAGGAGGAATAAGCAACGGGGCAGGCCAGGCCTGCCCCGTGTGTATCGGCCGTATAAGATCTTAGGACAGCTCGGGGATGAGCAACCCATATCCGCCGTCGTAACGACGATAGACGACATTAAAGCCGCCCTCGGACATGTTGTAAAAGATAAAAAAGTCGTGTCCGAGGAGTTCCATCTGCTCGATGGCCTCATCCACATCCATGGGCCGCGTCCCAAAGCGCTTGATGCGAACGAGGTGGTCGATGGTCTCGGTCTCGACCTCGTCCAGATCCTCAAAATCTTCTACCGGCGCTTCGTTGCCCTGACGGCGGGCGCGCGAACGCCAGTGCTTGCCCTTGTAGCGCCGAAGCTGACGCACCATCTTGTCCAGGGCGGTGTCGATGGAGCTGCGCATATCCGCCGAACGCTCCTCGGTGCGCAACACCGTCCCCTTGCTATACAACGTGATCTGCGCGACCTGGCTGTGCTCTGGGCTGCGGGTGCTCTGATTATCCAGCTCGATGCGCGCCTCGTCGATATCCGCCAAGAAACGATCCAGGCGCTGGCTCTTGCTCTCAACATAATCCCTTAACGAATCGCCCACTTCCAGGTTCTTGGCCGTAATCGTGACCTGCATGATCCCGACTCCTTTCTAAACGCCTCAATATCGAATCGACCGTGCTCGACGACACGGATAAAATGGAGCAGAACGTCTGTGCCAGAGGGGCCGTGCAGGCAGAACCGGTACACCAGATGTCTCCCCCAAAGCACGGGCGCTCCCTTACGCCCCACGGAGCGACACAGGTAAAAGAAGATGAGTGGATGGTAACACGAGAGAGGCTCGCTGTCAATCGAGAGCGAGCCACGCACAAGGCTGTGAGCCTGGAGGAGAGACCGAGGTCTGCCATACTTGAAGCGAGCACCAGCCAGCGGCAGATTGGACAGGGGCGCTAGGGCGGTTGTAGAATCAGGGGGAGGTCGCGGTATGCAAGCAGAGCAGAGGCAACCATTGCCCGGCGCGTCGACCACCACGCTGGTGGCTTTTGGCGATTCCATCCTCTATGGCTGGGGAGTGGCCCGCGAGGACGGCTTTCCGGCGCAGCTCGAGCGGCTCCTGGCTCAGCGGGGGAAGGCGTCGTGGCGGGTGGTCAACGCCGGCGTTCCCGGCGATACGGCGATCATGGGCTGCCTGCGCTATGCCCGCGACGTGGCCGAGGTGGCTCCGCAGGTCGTGCTCATCGCCTTTGGCCTGAACGACGGCGCGCTGCGGCGCACCCGGTTCGACGCCGAGCGCGAGCGTCTGTGGCGGGCCAGCCGCTGGCCGTGGGCAAAGGCGGGGTATGTGGCCCGGCGGCGGCTGGGCATTGGCGGCGTTCGGAGGGCTGGCGGGCAGGACAGCGACGAGGCTGTCGGGCGCGAGCCCAGCCCGCGAGTGCGACCGGAGCTGTTTAGCGCCGCTTTGCGCTGGCTCGTGGGCCAAAGCCGTGGCCATGGGGCCGAGCCTCACCTGGTTTCGCTGTTGCCGGTGGATGAGGAGGCGCTGACGCCGAACCAGGTCCGCGCCTATCGCGCCTATGACGACATGATCCGCGCGGTCGCTCGGCGCACCGGGGCCGCGCTGGTGGATCTGCACTCGGCTATGGATCCAGACTGGAGCACGTCGATGTTGGCACCTGATGGCATTCACCTCACCGTCGCCGGCCAGCGCTGGCTGGCACAGGCGGTGGTGAGACACCTTGTAGAAAAGAGTACATTATGGCTTGGACCGAAATAGCTCGCATGATCCGACAGAACCACGCGCTAGAGCACGCCGTCATGTCGATCCTGACCTCCAGCGGCGAGACGGGGCAGGTGATGGCGCGCAGCGATTGGAGCGGTTTCTTTGTCTATGGTCCGGTGAGCACCGAGGCGGTGCGTCGCGCCGCCCACGAGGGCCTGGCGCGCCTCAAGGCGGGGGATATGGCCCTGGCGCTCCATCCCCGCTGCGGCACCAACCTGGCGGTGAACGTGCTGCTCAGTGGGACAGCGGCCTATGCCGTGGCCGCGCGTAAGTCCGATTCGCGCCTGGCGCGCCTGCAGCGCATGTTGCTGGCCGTCATGGGGGCGATGCTCATCGCGCGGCCGCTGGGCGCCTGGGTGCAACGCCATGTCACCACCACCCCCGACCTCTCGGATGTGCTCGCCATCGGCGAGATCCGCCGTGAGGAGCGGGGCGGGGTC
>SKLG01000490.1 GCA_007123335.1 Anaerolineae bacterium
TGGCCATCCACCTGACCGACGCCACCGATGCCGAAGCGGAGCAGATCGCCAGAAGCGGGGCGCGCATGGTGCTGTGCTCCGGCAGCATCGGCATCATCGACGGCATCGTGCCCCCCGCCTACGCCTTTAAGCAGGCCGGTGGGCTGGTGGCGCTGGGCTCCGACCAGGCCCCCGGCAACAACTGCAACAACATTTTTAACGAGATGAAGCTCACGGCGCTGTTCAACAAGATCAAATACGCCGATCCGACGGTGATGCCCGCCTGGGAGGTGCTGCGCATGGCCACCATCGAGGGCGCCCGCGCCATCGGCCTGGGGGAGGCCATCGGCTCGCTGGAGGTGGGCAAGGAGGCCGACATCATCCTGGTCGACCTGACGGCGCCGAACCTGTCGCCGGTGTTGCTCGACCCCATCCGCAACATCGTCCCCAACCTGGTCTATGCCGGATCGGGGCACGAGGTCAAGACGGTGATCGTGGCCGGCCGGACGGTGATGCGGGATTACGCGGTGCTCACCGTGGATGAAGCGGCCATCCGCGCCGAGGCCCAGGCGCAGGCCGAGGCGTTCAACCGTCGCGTGGCCGCCGATCCGCTGCACAAGGAGCTGGAGCTGCTGCGCGCCATGGACGCCGGTCAGCTATGAGCTGAGCGCCCGCTGGCGGCCCCAGATCCCTGGCAGGGCGTGGCCGCAGTCGGGGCAGCGGCCATCGATGAGGCGATATTCCAGCACCTCAAAGTGCATGCGCGTCACCAGCGTGGCATCGCACTTGGGGCAGTAGGTGCTATTCCGGCGGTGGCCGGGTACGTTGCCGATGTAGACGAACTGGATGCTCTCGGCGTCGGCGATGGCGGCGGCCCGCTCGAGGGTCTCGATGGGCGTGGCCGGCAGACGCTCCAGCCGGTAGGCCGGCAGGAACCGCGTAAAGTGCAGCGGCACGTCGTCGCCCAGCGTCTCGGCGATCCAGCGGCACATGGCTTGCAGGTCGTCGGGGTCGTCGTTCAGCGTGGGGATCACCAGGTTGACGATCTCCAGGTGGGTGCCGGAGGCGCGGATGCGTTCGAGGGCGCGCAGCACCGGCGCCAACTCGGCGGCGCTCACCTGCGCATAAAACTTTTCGCAAAAGGCCTTGAGGTCGACGGTCACCGCGTCGAGGTGCGGCAGCAGCTCCCGCCAGGCGACATCGCTGGCGCTGCCGTTGGAGTGACTGAGGGCCAGCAGCCCTAGCTCGTGGGCCCGCCGGGCGGTGTCCAGCATGAACTCGTAGAACACGGTGGGCTCGTTGTAGGTAAAGCTCACCGAGGGGCAGCCGGTGGCGATGGCGAGCCGCACGAGGTCCTCCACCGTATAGTCCAGCGGCTCGACCTCCTCCAGCGGGCGCTGCGACAGGGGCCAGTTGTGGCAAAAGAGGCAGCGGTAGTTGCAGCCCGCAGTGCCGATGCACACCCGGTTTGTGCCGGGCAGCACGTGATAGGCGGGCAGCTTTTCCACCGGATCGGTGTTCACGGCGCTGGCGCGATGGTAGAGCAGGGTGTAGAGGGTGCCGTCGCGGTTCTCGCGGGTGCCGCAGAACCCGCGCTCGCCCGGCGCCACGATGCAGCCCCGCCAGCATATATCGCAGCGCACCAGCCCACCCGCCATACGCTGGAAATGAAGCGCCTCGTGACCCTTTTCCGGCGCGACGCCCTCGGTATCCACGGGCTCTTCTCCCGCTGGCTGCGGCGCCGTTGGCTGCGGCGACGGCGGTTGCGGTGACGGCGGACGCGGCGCACAGGCCGCGAGGGCGGCGCCGGCCAGCAGGCCCATGGCGCGCCGCCGAGAGATGGCGCGGTCAGGTTGGGTCTCCCACGGGCTACCCACGGCTCGACCTCCTCCCTCGACGCTCAACGGTTAGGTAGAGGATACCCCAACGAGCCGCATCGGGCAATCTGCGCCTACCGCCAATCTTCCCACCAGATGCCCGGCACCCGATGGCCGCATTGCGGGCAGCAGCCCTTGACCAAGTGCTGCTCGAGCACGGTGAAATGCTTTCGGTAGATCAGCCCCTCGCCGCAGCGCGGGCAGTAGGTGTGGCGACGCTGTTGATCGCCGGCGGCGCCGATGTAGACATACTCCAACCCCTCGGCGTCGGCGATCTAGGCGGCCTGCTCCAGCGTGCCCAGCGGCGTGGGGGGCAGCCGTTGCAGGCGATAGGCCGGCATAAAGCGGGTAAAGTGCAGCGGCACGTCCACCCCCAACGTGGAGGCGATCCAGGCGCACATGCGTTGCAGCTCGTCGGGATTGTCGTTCAGGGTGGTGACGATGAGGTTGACGATCTCCAGATGAACCCCCGCCTCGCGGATCGTCTCCAGGGTGCGCAACACCGGCTCCAGCGACGAGGCGCAGACCTCGCGGTAGAATCCCTCGCTGAACGCCTTGAGATCCACCGTCACCGCGTGCATCAGCGGCAGGAGCGCCTTCAACGGCTCGCGTTGCAGGCCGCCGTTGGTGTGGAACATGGTGAGCAGGCCGGCCTCCCGCGCCTTGGCGGCGGTGTCGCGCATGTACTCGTAAAAGATCGTCGGCTCGTTAAAGGTAAAGCTGATGGCGTCACAGTCGGCGTCGCGGGTGGCCTCCACGATCTGCTCCGGAGTGTGCGGATAGGTGCGCAGCTCGCCCACCTCGCGCTGCGACAGGTGCCAGTTGTGGCAGTAGAGGCAGCGGTTGTTGCAACCCGCCGTGCCGACGCCATAGGTGGGGGCGCCGGGCAGCACATGGAGGGCGGGCTCCTTTTCGACGGGGTCGATCTGCAACGCCGATGGACGGCCATAGAGCATGCTATAGTAGGCGCCGCCGACGTTCCGCCGATGCTTGCAGAACCCCACCTGGCCGGGAGCTACCGTGCAACGATGCCAACA
>SKLG01000002.1 GCA_007123335.1 Anaerolineae bacterium
ATCTCCTGGCCATACTTGCGCAGCTTGACCGCCTTGAGCGCCAGCTCGGGGTCCACATCGATGAGCCCGGCCACGTTGCGGATCGCCGGGTCGGCGTCAAAGCCCAACAGAAGGTCGGGCGAGGCCAGGTGGAAGAAATGCATCGAGTGAGACTGGACCATCTGCCCCTTGTGCAACAAGCGGCGCAACAGCTCCGCCGGGCGCGGCGGCGTGACGCCGGCCACGCGGTCGCAGGCCTTGACCGCAGCCAGGTGATGGCTCACCGGACAGATGCCGCAGATGCGCGGGGTGATCACCGGCATCTCGAAATACATGCGGCCCTCGGAAAACTTTTCAAAGCCACGGAATTGGTCGACGTGCATAAAGCTCTCTGTGACCTTGCCATCGTCGTCGATGTGAATGGTCACCCTGGCATGGCCTTCAATACGGGTTACGGGATCAATCGTTACTTTACGCCCCATGATGTACCTCTCCTATGGTCACTAGACGAATACACGCACAAGATACGCCGCATGCTGCGCCGCGCTTGGCACCGCGCGGCTCAGCGCGCTCTAGTCGTAGGTGAGCAGATCGTCGGTCAAGACCGGCGTACGGCCGGCCAGCAACTCGGTGATGGCGAACCACAGCGACTCGGCTGGGGGCGGGCAACCGGGGATGTGTAGATCCACCTTGACCACCTGATCCACGGCCTTGACCTGCGGGTAGAGCTTGGCGATCTCGGGCGAGCGCGGGATCTCGGAACCGGGCTCGGTGCTCTCGGTCTCGATATAACCGCGCTGCAATACCTCTTCGAGATCGAAAAAGTTGCGCATGGTGCAGATGCCGCCAAAGACGGCACAGTCACCGACGCTGATCAGGATCTTGGCCCGCTCGCGCATGCGCCGCGCCACCTCTTCCTGATGGTCGTTGCTGATGGAGCCGGTGAGGATGCCCACGTCACACCCTTCCTCAGGCGGGTGCTTGAGGTCGGTCACGGGCGAAGAGAGGAGCTGTACGTGCTTGAGGAGCTCAACAATGTTCTCGTCGATATCGAGCAGCGACATGTGGCAGCCGGAGCATACGTCCAGCCAGTCGGTGCAGAGCGTCACTTTGGCCATGAATGTCCTCCCATGATTGAAGGCTACAGGTCACAGGTTACCGACATCGCGTATCGCGCAACCTGTGACCGATGGGAACGTCGCGATCGACGCCCACTATCTTTACAATAGCGCTCCCAGGCGCTCAATGACCTCGACCTCTGACGGTCGGCGGGTCGTGACGCCTGCCTTGAGTTCAAAACTGCGGCCCTCGGTGTTGACCAGCGATCCGTCCTTCTCGAACATGACGGGCGACGGCAAGATGACGTCGGCTACGTCCTCCCAGGGCTCGCGATAGCTCGCCTGAACGGCCACAAAATCCGCCTTGGCCAGCGCGTCCATCAACTCCTGCGGAACCTCCGCCGCCTCGCCAGCTATGACATAATAGGCGGAAAAGCCATCGTTGGCAAAGGGCTCTGATATCCCGACCTCGGCCAGGCCGGCGGTGTTGCCTTCCGGCGCAAAGCCAATGGTCTTGGCCTTGGGCAGTTGAGCGGCCAGCTCTTGGGCCAGCGCGGCGCTGTGCTGATCGTAGACGATGACCGGCATCTCGGCGTGCTGCGCCAGTTCCACCGCGCGCTCGGCCTCATCCGGCGACCACTTGTAGCGCGCCCACGCATCGAGGCCGTTGGGCTCGTCATCCAAGAGGATGACCCGCACCCCGCGATGTCGCGCGCTGCGCTTGATGGGGAAGCTGGCCATACGATAGTTATAGCCCTCGGTGAGATCGACATCGGCCACGATGATGAGGTCCGTCTCGTCCAGGACGCTCAGCGGCGCGTTATCGCCGTTCACAAGGGCGCCGCCCAGGGCCATCTTTTTGCCTGGCAACTGGTTCACCGCCGCCTGCGCGGCCTCGGTGGAGCTAAAGCCAGAGACGACCACGGCGGACTCGGCCGATTTGAGGCCCTCGGCCGCCTTTTGCAGCGCATCATCCCAGTCGGCGTCGGCCAGAGCGCCATCGGCCTTGACCAGCGGCTTGCGCACCCGCTGGCGCCTCTCGTGGAGCAGCCCAAAGCGCCCGACCTCGCAGATCAGGCCCTTGTTCGGCTCGGCGTCCCAATCGCCCTCGACGCGAATAACGCGGTTGCCGCGCACGATGAGCTCCACCCCACAACCCACGCTGCACAGGCTGCATCGCGAGGGCACCCGGGTGATCTCGTCGGTGGCGCCCATATAGGCGCTGGCGCGGTCCATCAGCGCGCCGGTGGGGCACATCTGCATGCAGGTGCCGCAGGAGATGCAGCTCGAATCGCCAAAGGGTATATCCATGTCGGCGATGACCATCGTATCGGCGCCACGGTTCTTGAGCCCCAGCGTGCGGTTGCCCACCAGCTCGTCGCATGCGCGGATGCAACGGCGGCAGAGGATGCAGCGGTTATGATCCATGACAAAGAACTGTCGCGAGGCATCCACCGGCATCTTGGGGAAGGCGCGGTCGAACTCCCAGTGGGTCAGGCCATGCTCATAGGCCAGATCCTGTAGGGTGCAGCTACCGCTCGTCTGGCAGTACATGCAAAAGTGGTTGCGCTCGGAAAAGAGAAGTTGTAGCACAAAGCGCCGGGCGCCAAGCACCGCGTCCGATGCGGTGTGCACCACCATCCCCTCCGAGACCGGGAAGGTGCACGCGGGATGCAATACCCGCTGTTTCTCCACCTCCACCAAGCACATGCGGCACGCGCCGATGGGCTTGAGGGCGTCATGGGCGCAGAGTTCTGGGATATCGATCCCAGCAACCTTGGCCGCGTCCAGCACGGTGCTGTTCGCGGGCACCGAGACCTGGTGGCCGTCGATAGTGACCTGTACATCTGGCATGTTGATTCCTCCTGCGACACACGGCTTCACAACGCAAAGCAGGGTCGGGTATCCGCCACGAAAGTACGAATATGCTTATATTTTACACGAAAATGGTACGAATTTCAAGCCTTTTTCGCCGAATCGGTACGAATTTCGTACAGCCCGATCATGGCGCATCGCCCTGAGCGATCAGTCCTTTGGTGCGCACAAAATCTGTCAAGCGCAGCACCGCCTGGTCGGCCAGGGCCGACGTCTCTGGCGACAATTGTTCGCCAAAGTCAAAGTCGGTGCCCAGCACCGATAGCACATAGCCCGTCGGATGGCGCCCATAGAGCGTCTCGCAGAGGGCCAAAAGCGACGTCGGATTGAGATGGTGGCTCACCATGCTGGATCGATAGGCGGGTGAGATCTGCTGCCAATGCACAGGCTCCCACTCCATACCCTCGACGTGGGCATCGATGAACACCACATCGCTGTATTGAACCAGCTCCTCCGCCAACTCGGGCGTCAGTTGATGCAATTGCATGATCGAGAGGCGATCCTCGATCCAGACCATCTCCTCAACGTCGGCAGAGCTGCTCGGCAAGCCCAGGCGCTGGCGCAGGCGTTCCAACACGTGGAACGCCACGCCATCGTCTTGACGGCTCATGTTCCCATAGCCGATGAGCAGCACCCTGGCCTCCTCGCCTTGTGTCTCCGCTCTTGATGTTTCGCCGGCGCCATCCGTCTGAGCCATCAGTTCCTTCTTAATCGAGGTCGCAGCGCAGGCACCGCTTGCAGTCCTCGCGACACACCTGCTCCGAGAAGCCTAGCTCGACTTCTTGCCAGTTGTGGCGGCGTGCGTCGGGATCCTGAACAGGTACGGCGCTACGAGGCGTCTCGGCGTAATCCTCCATCGTCCAGGATACCTCAAAATCGGCATAGTCCAGCCAGTCCTCCTTGGAGGCGGGCTGGCCACCCGACAGGTACTCGTCCACCGTTTGGGCCACCTTGTTGCCCTGAGCCACAGCCTCGACGACGGTGGCGGGGCCAAGGACGACGTCGCCGGCAGCAAACACATCGGGGCGATCGGTGCCCAGATGGCGGGTTACCTTGACCGTCGAATCGCGGTTGAACTCGATGCCGCAACCATCGGCGCATTCCATATCGGTCCTCTGGCCGATGGCCGGGATGACGATATCGACGTTGAGCACAAACTCAGAGCCCTCAATGGGCGAGGGGCGACGGCGGGCGCTCGAGTCAAACTCACCCAACTCCTGCCGCACCAGCTCTATCCCCTCAACCTTGCCATTGCCCACCAGGCGCGTGGGGTTGACCAGGAAGTGGAGCTGAAGCCCTTCCTCGACAGCCTCTTCGATCTCGAGATCGGTGGCGGGCATGTCGAAACGCGTGCGACGATAGACCAGGTGAACGGCCGTTGCGCCCAGCCGAATGGCCGTGCGCGCCGCGTCGATGGCGGTGTTGCCGCCGCCGACCACCGCTACCGTCTTGCCGGCGAGATCGGGGGCATCGCCCAGGGCGACATCGCGCAAAAAGTCGATGCCCGAGAGCACGCCCTCCTTGTCCTCCCCCGGCACGCGCAGGGTGCTGCTCGACCAGGAGCCGATGGCCAGCACCACGGCGTCGGCCCCACCGGTGCCGTTATCGCTGTCGAACAACCCGTCCAGGGTGAAATCGCGACCCAGGCGCGAGTTGGTCACAATGTTGACGCCGGCGCGCCGGATGTTGTCGATCTCGGCGTTCAGGATATCGCGGGGCAACCGATAGTCGGGAATACCCCAGGCCATCATGCCGCCGGCCTCGGGCATGGCCTCGTGCACGGTGACGTCATAGCCCCACTGGGCCAGGCGCAGCGCGGCGGTGAGGCCCGCAGGCCCGCCGCCGACGACGGCCACCTTCTTGCCCTTTTTACCCTCGGCCAGCCCAGGCGTCCAGGGGGCGCCCAGCTCATGGTCGGCCATAAAGCGCTTGATCTGACGAATCGATACCGGCTGGTCGAGCTCCGCACGGCGGCAGCGATCCTCGCAAAAGGCGGGGCACACGCGCCCACAAACCAACGCAAAGGGATTGCGCTCGCGATGAATCTCTAGCGCCTCGGCGTAGCGCCCTTCCGAGACCAGGGTCACATAGCTGGGCACATCCACACCGGCGGGGCAGGCGTTCACGCAGGGCGCCCGCACCAGGTCGACACAGTCGCCGGCGGGGCAGCGCTTGTCGAGGATGTGCGCCTCAAACTCTTCGTGGAAGTAGCGCAGCGCAGCCATGACCGGGCCAGGGGTGAGCTGACCCAACGCGCAGATGGAAGCCTTGGACATGCCGGCGGCGATTCGCTCGATGGTGTCCAGATCCTCCATCGTGCCCTTGCCCTCGGTGATGCGCGTCAAGACCTCTAGCATGCGTCGGCCACCCACGCGGCAGGGCACGCACTTGCCGCACGACTCGGCCGTGGCAAAGGTCAGAAAGTAGCGGCTGAACTCGACCATACAGGTGGCCTCGTCCACGATGATCATACCGCCAGAGCCCATAACGGCGCCGGCCTGGACGAGAGAGTCAAAGTCGACGTTCAGGTTCAAGCCTGATGCGGGCAGGCAACCGCCCAAGGGGCCGCCAGTCTGCACCGCTTTGAACGATTTGCCATTGGGGACGCCGCCGCCGATATCAAAGACGATCTCGCCCATGGTGATGCCCATAGGCACCTCCACCAGGCCCGTGTTCTCGACCTTGCCGGTGAGGGCAAAGATCGCCGTGCCTGGGCTACGCGGCGTGCCGATGGAAGCGAACCACTCGGCCCCGCGAGCGATGATCTGCGGGATATTGGCATAGCTCTTGACGTTGTTGTTGTTCGTCGGCTTGCCCCACAGACCCGAGACCGCCGGGAAGGGCGGGCGGGGGCGCGGCTCGCCGCGACGCCCCTCGATAGAGGCGATCAGCGCCGTCTCCTCGCCGCACACAAAGGCGCCGGCGCCCTCTTTGATATGCAGCTTGAAGGAGAAATCGGAACCCAGGATGTTATCGCCCAACAAGCCATACTCCTCGGCCTGCTGGATAGCTATGCGCAGCCGCTGAATGGCCAGCGGATACTCGGCGCGGCAGTAGACATAGCCCTCTTTGGCGCCGATAGCGTATCCGGCGATGGCCATCCCCTCCAGCACCGAGTGCGGATCGCCCTCGATGATGGAGCGGTCCATGAACGCGCCGGGGTCGCCCTCGTCGGCGTTGCAGACGATGTACTTGACATCGCCGGGCGCCTTTTGGGCAAACTCCCATTTAAGGCCGGTGAGAAAGCCCGCGCCACCTCGGCCGCGCAAGCCCGAGCGCTTGACCTCGTCGATCACCTGCTCGGGGGTCATCTCGCTCAGCACCTTGCCGAGGGCCTCATAGCCTCCCTGGGAGATATATTCGTTGATGCTCTCGGGATCGATCAAACCACAGTTGCGCAGCGTGACGCGCAGCTGCTTGCCATAGAAAGGAATGGCGTCATAATAGGGGATCGATTGATGCGTCGCCGGCTCTTGATAGGTGAGGCGCTCCACGATGCGGCCCTTGACCAGCGTCTCCTCAACCAGTTCCTCAATATCCTCTGCCTGCACCTGGCAGTAGAAAATGCCTTCGGGGTAGACGATGATCACCGGACCCATGGCGCAAAAGCCACGGCATCCTGTCTCTACCACTCGCACCTCATCCACCAGGCCACGACGTTCCACCTCGGACCTGAATGCATCGATCACCGAGGTAGCGCCAGAAGCCGTACAGCCTGTACCAGAACACACCAGGACGTTCGCCCGGTATAGAGTCTCTGCCATGAGAACTCCTCCAACAAGTTAAAAGGTGATTTGCCACCGGGCCGTCGTCATCGGTGATGCCCATGGGCATAACCCATGTGTCGAGGCGCCGACCCTGACCGGGCCTATGCCCGGTATAAAACATATAAACCACTGATGCCAGGGCTGAACAAGGCGTTGCTCCGAAAGCCGCCCTCTCTCTCGGGGCGCGGGTCTCTGACCCGCCCTTAGCGCCCTAGTCCGTCCGCAAACGACCGAACACCCACTCATCCACAACATTTCCCTTGACCAGGTGCTCCTCGATCAATCGTGACACCTTGTCGCCGGTAATGTTGCCATAGGTGATCCGCGGCTTGCCCGCCTGCTCAATATCCACCAGCGGCTCGCTGGCGCACATGCCGATGCAGCCGACGGTGGCCACGTGGGCGTCGATATCGCGCTCGCGCAGCTCATTGAGAATCGTGCGCATCGTCTCGCGAGCGCCAGCGGCGATGCCGCAGGTGCCCATGCCCACGGTGATGGTGGTGCCGGTCTCTTTGCGGGTACTGATCTCCTCCGAGACCTGCTCCCGCAAACGTCGAAGATCGTCGAGCGACTTGAGCTTTGGCATCTCTACTCTCCTGCTAGGAACCAAAAGGACCGGTTGTGGCGCACTTGACATCAAGAGGGCGGCGCATCCTGCGCCCGCAGGTCTGCGAGGCCCTCGGCGATAAACTCCTCCAGCCAGTCACGTACCTGCGGATGGGTCAAGGGCACGCCATCCAGCGCCTCGCGCACATCCTTGGTATCAAGCACAAAGGCGCGATCGTCGAACCGCTGCTCATAGCGGACATCGGCAGCGACGCGGTCGCTGTCGGCCATCAGCAGAATGCTGAGCAAGGTGCTCTTGATATCCCCCAAAGGAGCAAGATCGATATGATCTCGCTGCACCTCGACCACCACCCTCGTGCCCTGGCCCGGCTGCGAGGTGATGGTCAGATCACCGGCGCAACGCTGGGCAGCCGCTTTAAAAAGCGGAATCCCCAACCCCACATGCCGCGTCTTGCGGGTGGTGAAAAAAGGATCGGTCACACGCGCCAACGTCTCGGCGTCCATCCCGCGACCATTATCCTCGACGGCGATGGTCAGACGATTGCGCTGCGAATCCTCATTCACGATGATCTGCACCCGGCTTGCTCCCGCCTCCAGCGCGTTCTGCACGATATCGAGAAGGTGCAGGGATAGCTCGCGCACCTATTCCAACCCGCGTACGATCTCCAAGGCCTTTTCCGGCACCAGCCGGCCCACCACCTGCTCGTCGATGACGGCCACCGGCGACAGGCCGCAGGAGCCAAGGCAATACACGATCTCTAATGTGACGCGATAGTCCGGCGTCGTCTCGCCGGCCACGACGTCCAGATCGCGCTCAAGGGCCGTGATGATCTTGGGGGCGCCACGAACATGGCAGGCGGTACCATCGCAAACTCGCACGGTGTGCCGCCCACGCCTCGTCAGATAGAACTGGGAGTAAAACGTAGCCACACCATAGATCTCGCTCAGCGGGACGTTCAAGCGATGACCGATGTGCTGCAGCACCTCCGCAGGCAGATAGCCATAGATCTCTTGCGCCTTTTGCAGAGCGGGGATCGCCGCGCCAGGATTGCCCTCGTACTCGTCAAGGGCCTCATCCAGGGGCGCGAAATCGAGACGCTCCTCTTCTGCCATGTCTACGGGCTTGACTTCTGTTAGCACGTCCTATCCTCCTACCCTGTAATCATGCTTGACCCAAAGGGCGCCCATTTAGCGAGGCACCCACTCTACCGCGCGACCACCCTCGCCTCGCAGAGCGAGATCAAGCTCTTCTACCGAGGGCGGCGCAGGAAACGCACGCAATGTTACCAATGTGTTGGCGCACATCTCGGAGAGACGGTGTGCATCTCCCGACATGATGATCGGCATGCCTCGCAGCGACCGATGTCTGGCCAGAGCTTTTTCTGGTGTCGTATGCCGCGATATCTCGACCGCTGCCAGGGGCAGATCGGGCGGCATAAAGCCAAGGCTCGTCAATAGGCTGAATGCCTGGCGATCCACGTGGGCGGCGATGGCCAACCCGCCCAGATCACGCACACCGGCCACCACCTCCGACACCGATAGCGCCGCGGCTGTCAACAGCAACCGCTCGTTCATGCGCACGAAATCGCCCGTCTCATCCACCACAAACTGGGCGCCGAATACCTCCTCGTTGTTCTTGAGGTCGGGCAGATGGGCATAGACCACCTCCTGCCAGGCCAGCACCTGCTCGACGGTGTCAAACAGGCAGAGGATATGGGCATCCTCTCGCGACTGCACCTCCATCCCCGCCAACACGGTGATCTCGGTGCCCTCGGCGGCGCGTTGCACCGCCGCCACGTTCTCGGCGGTATTGTGGTCCGTCACCGCCAGGATACCCAGCCCCAGCTCTTGAGCGCGCCGAATGATCAGCGGCGGGATCATCTCGACCTCGGCGCAAGGCGAGACCACCGTGTGCACATGCAGATCAGCCCAGATGCTGCGCAGGCCGCTGCGCACAGCGCGGCCCCGAGGCCCAGGCATGGTCTCTAGTGTTCCCCCCGGATGCCCAGCTCCGCCAGCTTGCTCACCACCGTAAAGGTGGTCTCCTCCGTTAACAAGACGGGAATGCCCTTCTCGCGAGCACGGCCCAAGGTCTCTTCATCGAGGCGCGTGCCCTCGGTGATGATCACACAGGCGAGATTGAGCAGATCGGCCACAGCGATCACGTTGGGATGCGCCTGCAAAGTGACCCAAACGTTGCCGTCGGCGGCCCCTGCCATCACGCAACTGAGCAGATCCGACGCATACCCGCCCGTAATCACCCGTACAAGTCGATCAGCATCCCCTGTCGCCTGTTCCAGGCCCAGCGCCGAGATAATCTCCTGTACGGTCACGTGGGATCCTCCCTTATCACGGATAGACTGGCTATATCAGCCTTGGAGGCTATGCCTTGAGCTGAAAGATCATCTCCAAGCGGGTACCTGTTCCCAGGCTGGATTCGAGATTCATGTCGTCGGCGCAGGACTTGATATTACTCAGCCCCATCCCGGCGCCAAACCCCAGTTCGCGTATCCAGTCAGGAGCGGTGGAAAAGCCCGGCTTGAGCGCCTGCTCAATATCCTCAATACCAGGCCCTGTGTCAATAGCCGTCACGCGCATGCGCTCCGGCCGCACTTCGGCGATGATCTCGCCCCCATGGCTGTGGATCATCACATTCGTCTCGGCCTCATAGGTAGCCACGGCGATGCGCCGGATGATGCGCGGATGAGCTCCCAGGCGCTCCAAGGCGCGCTTGATCTTGCTGGACGCCTCACCGCCGTGGATGAAATCCTGGGCCTTGACCGCATAGCGCAAGATGAGCGCCGTCTGATCCGACTCGATATCCTCAAAGATATGGCTGGCCCGGTAGCGCCGGATTTCCTCGGTGTGCCACTGGACCTCCATCTGCTTGAGCAGGCCGCGGACCACGTCACCCTGGGTGATGATGCCCACCAGATTGCCATCATGGTCCATCACGGGAAAGCGGCCAAAACCAAGGCGGCCAAAGAGGGTGACGACGCTGACCACCGATTCGTCAGCGCGCACCGACTGCACCGACGAGGTCATCTTCTCGCGGATGGTCGTATCAAGTTCGCCATTCTCCAGGGCGCGGATCAGATTCTCGAGACTGATCATGCCCACGAGCTGCTCCCCCTCCATCACGGGGCAGCCAGAGATGCGATTGACGCGCAGCACTTCTTTGAGCTCGGCGATGGTCTGATCAGGGCTTACCGTGATGACGTCTTTGGTCATCACCTGACCGATCCTCAGCTCATACACCAACTCTTGGACACGAGTTAGCTCTTTGACTCCGCTCAGACCGCTAACGCGCTCCACGTCTGCACTCCCATCCGGTCAGACTATCGATCCACCGGGCGCCTATAGAACCGTCACACTCCTCGCGCACACCAAAGCCCGCTCCCTTGGCTAGATTGTTATACAGGTAGGAGCGGGCATTCCTGCGCAAGGATGACCCGTCACCGTTTAGGTGTCCTCGCCAAAAGCCTTTTGCCAATCCTCAGACGCCAGATCAAAAACTCCGCAACTCGGCAGGCCGGTCTGATAGATGCGCCCACAGGTCTCGTACATGGTATAGCGCGAGGCAAGCAAGGGGATATTCCGCTGCTCGGCCAGAGCCACTGTCTCGGGGGGCGGTAGCTTGCCCCGCACAAAGACAATAGCTTGCACGCCAGACA
>SKLG01000123.1 GCA_007123335.1 Anaerolineae bacterium
TCAAAGCCGCCGCCGGAGGTAGGCGTCATGGCCCGCACGCCGGCATGCGCCGCGCCGATGCACATATTCACCGCGGCGATCTCGTCCTCGGCGTGCTTGACCACCAGGCCCCAGTCATCGGCATGCTGCGCCAAATAGACCAGCACCGAGGTAGCCGGCGTCATGGGGTAGCCGGCGGCGAACTTGCAGCCGGCCATGATGCAACCCATGGCGAATGCCTCATTGCCGTTGACGGCGACGCGCTTGGCGCCTTCTGGCTTCTCTTTCAGAGACCAGGAGACTGATATGTCCACATTCTCCTCGGTCCATTGGTAGGCATCGCGCGCGACTTTTATATTGCTTTCGGCGATTTTGGCGCTTTTTTCGCCGAAATTCTTTTCGATGACCGCAATCATCGACTCCAGGCCAAAGCCAACAAGCGCCGAGGATACGGCCAAAAGCGCCGTATTGGCCATGACCTCGCCGCCATGCTCCTCTGCAATCTCGATCAAGGGAGCTTTGACCAGATGGACCTCACGACCCTCCAGTAGATCCTCGTCAACCTCTGCCCCCTTGTCGATGATGATAATGCCCTGGGGCACGAGGTCCTCAATATGTCTCTCGATGGTCTCGGCGTTCAACGCCAACAAGAGCTCGATAGTGTCCTTGATGGAGGTTAGCGGACCATCACTGACCCGGACGGTGAAAAAGTTGTGCCCCCCACGAATGCGCGAATAGTAGTTGGGCAAGCCAAAAACGTGGAACCCGGCATGGGTAAACGCCTGACCATAGCCTGCCCCACTCGATTCCACCCCCTGCCCAGCTTCACCCCCGATACGAAAGCTGACATCGATAGACGACATAGCACCTCCTTTTCCATAAAATGATCTATCACCGTCAACCCGCCAACCGCACCGAGTGGATGGCGCGGCCACCGATGACCAGCGGCCGCGCCTTGAGGGCAGAGAAGCGATGGTGTTAAAGGTCGCTATACGCCACCCTCTCGGGTGGCAACTCGAACGCCTGGCCAAGCGCAACATGGCTGGGCCAGTCCACTCATATCTGCGGAACCGGGGACGTACCCGGAAACGCTCTTAGGATAGCACGCAAATGGCGGCCGGCCGATTGACCCGCAGCGCCACCGTCTCGAACAGCCGGAAGAGATGATCGATCCCCTCGTTGCCCAGGCAGGCCGTCACGGCGTCCTGGCCGACGACGATGTCCATGTTCCAGGGCTGCGGGCTGAGGAGCAAGGCCTTGCCATCGGGCATGCGGGTTGTCGTATAGATGCCCCCGCCCAAAAGGCTTTCCACCATGTCCACCTCACGGCGCCCAAAGCCTTGGCCATACATCAGGCTGGCCAAGCGGGCATACATCATCGGGCTGAGAATCATGGTATAGGGGCCGGCTACGCCATAGCGACCACCCACGCCTGCTTCTTCGAACTTGGCGATGACCCTGGCGATGGCGCTAAAAGGCCCATTGGGCTCGCCCCAGTCCCCCAAATCGTCGAACAATTCGGCCTGCTCCATGAGCCCGTTGAGGATCATGGCATCCTCTTGGTAGGCAAGCCTTGTAGCGGCGATAGCAACGGCGCCGAGATCCAGCTTGAAGGGCGTCTGATCAGACATAGCCAGGTGTCGGGCCTTGAGCATAAACTCCTCTTGCAGCTCCTGAAGCTGCAGATATCCGGACACCTCGGCCATCGCCACACCGTCGCTCTCAAACTCGAAAAGTGGCGCCTGGTCCACGCCCCAACCTAGCGGGCCGACCATATCCAGCACCTTGCGGCCAACGAGGGTCTTTTGGAGCACGTCGACCACCATTCCGTCGATCGCTGCCCATACCTCATCGCCAAAGGGAGCAGCATCACGCATCAACAATTCACTCATCGTATCCTCCTGTTCTTTATAGAGCTTGAATGGATCTTGTTACTTTTTCTTGAGGCTGCCTACGGTAGGAATCTGGCGCGGCTTGAGCTCTGCGGGAGTCTCCTTTTCAGTCGACTGCTCCGACTTGACCGCTTTTTCCTCGCGCACCTGTTCTAGCAGATCCTTGAATACGGCGTCATGATAGATCTCGTGGTCGCGGATGCGCTCGACAAGCTCCACCAGTTCCTCATCCTGCAATTCGGGGGCCTGGTTGGAATAGTCGCCGGTCACCTCTTGCTCCACGTCGATGTTGGCCTGGAGATTCGCCTCGGGGTCGCGGCTGAGGAACGGCTCGGTGTGATTCATATCGAGATTGCCACCGCGCTCACCCAACGCCTCGCCGAGCCAGCCCATGTGCTGCATCTCGTTGATGGCGATATTCTCCAGCTCCTCGGACAGCATCTTGCCCTCAGCCACAAAGTAGTGATAGAGGTATTGAAGGATGACGGTATACTCGTGACGGATGCCGCTGTTAAGGATATCCTCCTGGCGCTCCGGAGCCTCGACGTCGGGCGGGGCAGCCAGTTCCTGGCCCTCCTCCTCGGCTTCATCCGCCAGGCCCTGAAAATCGCCCTTGTGCACCAGCTCGTCGTGCAGGATGCGGGCCAGCAGCCGACGGATCTTGGGGTTATCGATGCGTTCGATGTGGTCGCGATACTGATCGATGGCCACCTGTTCAAGATCAGCGTCTTTGAGCAGCATCTCCTTGGGCGAACCTACGGCGAAATCCACCGGCTCGCGATCTATCGTGGGATCTCCACCCAGCTCGACGATGGCATGACCCAGCCGCTCAAAATGGCGCATCTCCTCGCGCGAGATGGTCTCTACCTCACAGGTGATCTCGCCCTCGGCCATATTATAGGCGTGAAAGAGATATTGGATGATGGCCTGATGCTCCCCACGCATATCTGCGCGGAGCAGTTCGATAATCTCTTTGTTATCCATGCTCACCTCCTTTGGAGCATATACAGTTTATTCGTCACACCGGAGCGGGTCTCAACAGCCGGATCAAGGTTTCCGACATCTGGATGGGCATCTGTAGCGCGATCAGATCCATGAGGCGAGGTTGTGGATTAGGTATCGATGTTCTGATCATCACCGCCTCAAAGGGGTCTGTTCATGACCCCTTTGGGCGGTGAGCGCCAGGCCTTTCGGTCACACCGGTCTACAGCTTTTCGAACATGTCCTTGCCAGCGCCGCACTCGGGGCATACCCAGTCGTCGGGGATCTCCTCAAACGCCGTGCCCGGCTCAACGCCGCCATCGGGATCACCCTCGGCCGGATCATATATCCAACCGCATACCAAACATTCCCACTTGTCCATGGCCTTCTCCTTCTCTTATTCTCGTGTCTTGCGCACTGTTATCGCAGACGCCCATGGTGAGCGTTTGCGTCCCGATCAGTTCTCGCGGTAGATGATCTGGTCGTAGAGGGTCTCGACCCGCCGCTTGTGGGTCAGCTCCTCGTTGGCCAGGAACTCGAAAAGCTTTTGCGTCTCGTCATCCTCGGCTACCTGGGCCAAAGAGGCATAGAGGTTGTGGCTGGCATCCTCGCGTTTGCCGGCGACGATAAGCACATCCTGGAGATCCGAATCGTCGTTCAGCGGCACCTCCACCAAATAGTCGGTGATCTTTAAATCCTCGACCTGTTGCTGCTGCCGCTGGGAGAGCACGCGGAACACCTTGCCCTCCAAAAGCCCCTCTAATCTTTTGCGGTGGCCCACCTCCTGCGCGGCGAGATCGTTGAGCATATCCCGGGCCTGCGGATCGTCCACATTGGCCGCCGCAGAGCTATACAGGGTATAGGCGTCGATCTCACGTTGGATCGCGGTGCGTAGCACATTCTGAATTGCATTGTCTGTGTCCATACGTTTCCTTACTCCCGTTCGCGAGCGATGTTAAAGCCATTCTAGGAGAACCAACCTCTGGCGTCAAGCGACTGTGCGCCGATTCTGGCGTCACTACGCCTCGGTTGAGGTATCCAACGCTTCCTCCCGCTGACAGCGCGGGCAGAGCCCTTGAAGATAGAGCTGATGGGTGTAGACGATGAACCCCGAGGATTGGCTGACCCTCTCCTCAAGACGCTCTCTATCAGCGAGAACGTCCAGATCCTCGACGCTTCCGCAGCGCAGACAGACGATGTGATCGTGGGGCTTGACCTGTCCATCCCATCGTCGCGCCCCGCCGACGTCCAACTCGGTCACCAGGCCCGTCTCGGCCAACTGGGCAAGATTACGATACACGGTGGCCAGGCTGATGCGAGGCAGCTCCTTGCGCACCTGCTCATAGATCCATCCTGCCTCGGGGTGCTCGGTGGTGGCCCGCAAGACGCACAGAATCGCCCGCCGTTGTGCGGTCAGGCGCAGCCCGGATAGATCATACTCCTTCCGATGATCAGCGGATACAGACATGCTTACAATCCTCTCGTGGGGCCATTGCACCATCAGCCATTTCGCAATGCCCCATATGCTCTCTCAAGCCTCTCGTACAAGAGCCTGAAGGTTCGATCTCGATCCACGTGATAACACCTGAGGATTTGTCCTTGGGCACCGGTGAACTGATAGTCCAGGTCCCAATCGACCTCAGGGCCATCCACGACCTCCCACCCGGCCAGATCAGGATCCAACAAGGCGGCGATATCCCCCAGATCGAAAAAGCCCTTGAGCGGGCTGGCAAAGCCCGGCCGCTCGTGGCGATATGCGTGCAAATAGGCGCCCAGCTCGCCATAGGGTTTGACGTATTGCTCCGACTCGCTCATGGGACAGCGTAGATAGGTGCCGGTGTCAAAGAGCACAAAGGAAAGAGGAGAGTGAAAGAGGATCCGCGCCGCTCTGACGTCGCCGAACACGTTAAAGTTGTAGCACTTTTCGGGCCAGCGGGTGCGAAAATGCCAGAACGCCACCACCCGATCGAGGATGCGGGGCTCCTTGAGCAAGGCCGAGGCCATATCCGTCGCGGCGCCGAGGCCCACCACCCAAAGGGGGTTCTCCGGCGTGCCGGCCATGGCCCTATCGATGATGAAATCGACGCCCTTCGATTCTGAGGGCTCGAACTGGTAGCGCATGGGATGGGAGCCACGCAGGACCGGCCAGTTGCCGGCCATGCCCGCCTTATCCAGCACCCGCTCGATCTCGCGCGCCGATTTCTCCACGCTGTCGGGGCCGCCCCAGGCGTTATCGAAATGGGCGGCTACGAAACCCTCGATAGCAAAGCGCTCTGGCGACAATATGGCCAGCGCGATGGCCCACTGATCGTCGATCTCGTTCTTGGCGTCGCTGTCGATGATCACCCGCAAAGGCTGATCCTTGAGTGGGATAACAGGCACCTGGCGATCTTGAGGTTCTATCGGGTATTTCATTGTCGTTCTCGCTTCCTCGTTCGCACAGGCGGCGTTTTGCACAGCATAGCGATTCGCTTTCGGCATATAGGAACGATTCTCAGTATAGGCCGATCGCTGAAGGCTGTCAAGCGCGTTTGATTGGCTCGATCCGCTCTGCAACCTGCCGTACATAGCCGTCGATGTCCATCTTACGCGCCAGCCCCGCCGCGGTCATGGAGCGCACGGTGCCCAAGATCTCGCGACCGGGCCAAGGCCGGTCGTGTTTGCCAAAACACCAGGCCACGCCGGCATAGCCGTTGGGGTCGCGGCCATCGAGTTCATAGCGGTTGTTGAGTGTCAGGGCGATGGCCAGGGCCTCGGCGGGATCCTCGACCCATTCGAGGATCTTTTTGCCCCAATACATGCGCAGGTAGCCGTGCATCTTGCCGAGGTGCACCATCTCGCGCTGAGCGGCGTTCCAATAGGGATCATGCGTCTGCGCGGTCTCCAGCTCGTGGGCGGTATAGATGTAGGGCCGGGGATCAGCGGCGCGGGCCGCTAGCGTCTCCCGCGCCCAGGAGGGCACCCCCTCGTAGCGGTCATAGTGGGGATTGTAGAAGCAATAGTTCATGCTCAGCTCGCGCCGCACGACAAGCTCTTCAAGGTAGGCGGCCTTGTTCTCCTCCGCCACACCGTCTGTGGAACGCACGCGCAACGCAATCTCCAGCGGCGAGATCTGGCCCAGGTGCAGATAGGGGCTCATGTGCGAGACCGCGTCGGCGGTGGCGTCGTTGCGCTCGGCGGCATAGCGCGGCAGGCCGTGCTCCAAAAAGTGCTCCAGCCTGGCATGCGCCTGTGATGTGCCGCCGCGAAACGTATCCACCGGATCGGCGTCGCGGTTGAGGCGCAGCTCGTGGAGATGCTCGGCCAGGTGGGCGGGATCGACCTCGGCGGGAAATAGCGCCCCATCCCCATTGGCGCCCAGGTCGCGCTCCAGCGTATCATCGACCAGCGGCACCATAAAGCGCTCCCAATGGTCGTGGATTTTGGGCCGCAGGGTGCGGGCGGCGTACTCTTCTTTGGGCGACGCGGTCTCTATCGGCACGACGACATCACTCTCTACCTGGATGACCCGGCAGGTCGCCCTCTCGGCGACGCGCTGGCGCCACTGCCGCTGAATGCGCAGATAGCCACGATCGGTGACGATGAGCGCCGCCTCGCTGCCCAGGTCGGCGACGGCCTCCATTGGCGGCTGCCGACAGACCAGTAGGCGCACGCCCCTGTCGCGAAGCGTGCGTTGGGTCTCGGCCAGGCCCTCGAGTAGAAAGGCATAGTGCCGTTGATTCGCATCGGGGAAGCGCTGGGTGAGACCAAACACGGCCAGCAGCGGCAGCCGCAGGTCGTTGGCCTGGCGCACGGCGAATTCCAGCGCGTGATTCCACTCGGCGCGCTGTGCTTGCTGCATCCAATAGAGTACGTAATCGCGATGGGGGAGAATGGCACGGTCGTTAAGGGGTTGAATCCGTTCCGGTTGGATCATGGATCTCCCTTTTGGGCGCCGGGAGCAGACGAGCGATTACCAAGGAAACATTCCGTACAGATACTCGGGGCTGTCTCCGGTGTCTGGGACAGCCCCGAGCGGAAAGAGGGGAGGGAAAAAGGTCGGCGGCAGTGCCCCAACCTTATCTACAAGACGTCCCCCCGCACCAAAAGGTTCCCTATCAGCGCCTTTTTCAGCGTGTATTTAGCCGGGTCGCTCAAAACGACGGGGCATCTCGGGATTCATGGGCAACCTGCTCAAACTGCGATAAGCCACACCGAGCCAGGCGACATCATCTCCAAACTCGGGGTGACCGTCCAATGTCACCTGAACCGCCTCCCTGCGCCCCTCACGGTAGACGTGCAACACGATTTCATCGCCCGGCTCGTATTCGGTTACGGCGTCGACGAGAGTATATTCCTCGTCCAGGGCGCGATCTTCCACGGCCATCACGATGGCGCCGGGCCGTATACCCGCCCGCTCCGCCGGGCTGTCCGGCATGACATCAACGATGAGCGCGCCGTACATCGGCAGGGTGTCGGGCATGTGGGGCATTTCTTGTCTGGGAATAGGCGCGGGGGGAACGGGTTGAACCCTTGCAGTCGCTCGACCGGCCATATACCCGACCAGACCGCCGGCCATAGCGCCCATGATACAACCCAACAGCAGCACTGCGATGCCGCCCAAGACGATCCAGATCGTCCGATTCGTTCTCCGTTCTTCCATTGCGCATCCTCCATACACATAGACACACTCTGGCGCGCCCTCCTTACGGCAAGGGATTGACGCGCTTTACCTCTATACGCAGATGGGTGCCTTGGCGTTCCATACCGATGATCTGGGCATTCGACTATCGATTCGCGTCGCTGCCGTCGCCTTTTTCAGGCACGACCTGCCAATAGCCCAGCTCTTCGCGAAAGGTCTCCACCTGTTCGTCGGATAGACGGATATAGGTTGCCTCAGCGGTGGCGGCGACGGTGCCGTCCTCAAGGACGATCTGCCCCTGCCCCTCCATGGTACGACTGCGCAGGCGCACCAGTTCGCCGACGACGGTGAGCGGCCGGCCCAAGGGAATGGGCGCACGAAAGCGGACGTTGAGTTCCACCGTCATGGCCCAGATATCATCGCGCACCAGAGTGCGGCCAATGGTCTCATCCAACAGGGCGCAGGTGATCCCCCCGTGCATCATCCCCGGGTAGCCCTGATGCTCCTCTCCGGGCACAAAGCGGGCGGAGACGCGGTTCTCCGCATCTTCATAAAAGGAGAGCCCGAGTCCGATGGGGTTCTCGATGCCGCAGAGGAAACAATGACGCGAGCTCGGCTGTTTCTTGATCATCTATCCTTCCTTGTCGTACCTGCTATTTTTATAGACGCTCCCCGCTCTGCTGTCAAACCTCCGGTTTCGGCGTCGGCGCTGGCCATAGCGCATACTTTGCTGATAGGCATGGAAGGTTCGCAGCGCTCTTTACCCATTCTCGGCAATTTGCCTTATAATAAAGATAACAAGCTTTGAACAGGCTCGGGGTTGAACCCCGACCTTAACGGCGCTGGGCTTGCGTTATCATCTTGCCCCGCCAATCTTTACAGGAGATATTTATGCAACCTAATCCTGTGCTTATTCGTATCGGCAGCTTTGCCATTTACTGGTACGGTCTCTTGATCGTCGGTGGCGCCATGCTGGCCGCGCACATCGCCAGCAGGCTCTCGCGGCGCAACGGCCACGATCCTGAGCTGGCCTGGAACCTGCTCCTGGTCGTGTTGATCACCGGCATCATCGGCGCCCGGGTGTATCACATCATCTCCGCCTGGGACTATTATCGGGCGAACCCGGGGCAGATGTTTGGCCTACAGATGAGCGGCTATGGCATCTTTGGCGCGGTGTTTGGCGGCCTGTTGGGCGTATGGCTCTTTGCCCGCCACTATAAGCTGCGCTTCTGGGAGTGGGCTGACTATTGTGCGCCGGGGTTGATCTTGGCTCAGGCCATCGGCCGCTGGGGGAACTATTTCAACCAGGAACTCTATGGCCCGCCCACCGATCTGCCCTGGGGCATCTATATCGCCCCGGAGCACCGCCTGCCTGCACTGCGCGCCTTTGAGCGCTTTCACCCGACCTTCTTTTACGAGTCGGCGCTCAATTTTGTCGGGTTCCTGTTGCTCTACTATGTGGCGCGTCGTTGGAAGGACAAGCGGCTTTACGGCGACATCTTTATCCTGTACGCCATGATCTATGCCGTCATCCGCTTCTTTATCGAGTTCCTGCGCCCCGATGCCTGGATCGTCGGGGGCATGCCCACAGCGCAGTGGGTGTCCATCGCCATGCTGCTCGGGTTCGGCGCCCTGTGGTTCGTACGGCGTCGCCAGCCCAAGCCGGCGCTGTTCTATTTGCCCGGCAAGCCCTGGCAGCCGCCTGATGAGGATGAAGACGACACGGGTTCTGGTGAGTTGGCCGTAGTGCCTCTTCCTGTCGTCGATGAGGAATCTGTAGTCGTGCTCGACGTCCAGGACCAAGACCCCGAGGCGAGATAGCACGACTCGCCCTCGACAACCGAGCCCGACCAAGCACACTACCACGACCAAACCGACAAACACATGGGGCGCGGGCCTCTGGCCCGCCCTCGATCATCGAGACCAACCAACCACACCACCACAGCAAAACCGACAAACGCATGGGGTGCGGGCCTCTGGCCCGCCCTCGATCATCGAGCCCAACCAACCACACCACCACAGCAAAACCGACAAACACATGGGGCGCGGGCCTCTGGCCCGCCCTCGATCATCGAGCCTGACCCATCACACCACCACAGCAAAACCGACAAACGCACGGGGTGCGGGCCTCTGGCCCGCTCTTGTCCGCAGCGTGGGGAAAAGACGCGGGCCAGAGGCCCGCGCCCCCCATGAGATATGAGAGACATAAAAGAGTTTCTTGAGAGAAGGAGAACGAGATGGACCGTCAGCGCATCCAAGAGGCCCTTGACGCCAGCCGCGCCGACTATACCGAGATTCGCATCGAGACACGCCGCACCACCAAGGTGATCTACCACGGTCGCCGCCTGGAGACAGTGGATATGACCCTTAACGAAGGCGGCATCGTGCGCTCGCTGGTGCGCTCCGGCGGCTGGGGCGTGGCCACCTTTAACACGTTGGACAGCCTGGAGGAGCGGGTGGAACAGGCCTATCAGAGCGCGCGCCTCGTCCAGGGAGAGGAGGTGCGCCTGGCCGAGGTGCCCCCGGTGCAGGACGAGATGCGCGTGACGCTGGATGAGGATTTTCGCCAGGTGCCGTTGAGCGCCAAGCAGGAACTCATCGCCAGCTATAACGATATCCTGCTCTCCTTTCCCCGCATCGTGGATAGCGAGGCCACCTACGCCGACCAGTTCAGCACCATGACCTACGCCAACTCGGAGGGCAGCTACATCGTCGAGGAGCGGCCCATGGTGCTCACCTTCCTGGTGGCCACGGCCCGAGACGGAAACAAGGTGGAGCGCGCCCATCGCGGACGTGGCGTGCCGGCGGGCTATGAGCGGGTGCAGGGGCTGGAGGAGATGGCCCGCGAAGTGGGGCAGCGCGCCGTCGACCTGCTCTCGGCAGAGACGGTGGTGGGCGGCGAGTACCCGGTGATCTGCGACCCCAAGCTGGCCGGGGTGTTCATCCACGAGGCCTTTGGCCACCTGTCCGAGGCCGATTTCGTCTATTCGAACCCCCAGGCGCAAGAGATGATGGTCCTGGGGCGCACCTTTGGCCGCCCAATCCTGAACATCGTCGACGACGGCTCGCTGCCCGGCCTGCGCGGCAGCCACCGCTATGACGACGAGGGCGTGGCCACGGGGCGCACCTATCTGGTGCGCGAGGGCAAGCTGGAGGGACGGCTGCACTCTCGCGAGACAGCGGCCAAGATGGGCGAGGCCGTCACCGGCAACGCCCGCTCCACCGGCTATCGCCATCCGCCCATCGTGCGCATGACCAACACCTTTGTCGAGGCGGGCGACGCCACGCTGGAGGATATGCTGGCCGACATCAAGCTGGGAGTCTATGCCTGCGATGCCTTTGGCGGCCAGACGATGCTGGAGAACTTTTCCTTTAGCGCCGGCTATGCCTATATGATCCGCGACGGCCAGATCGCCGAGATGGTCAAGGATGTCGCCCTCA
>SKLG01000259.1 GCA_007123335.1 Anaerolineae bacterium
ACGCTTCCCCTCGCGAGGCGCTGGCGCAGATGGATCTGGTGCCGCCTCTAGTTGACCTGGCCAAAGCCCTAGACTGGAGCCCCCTACCCCTGACCGTGGAAGAGGCCCGCACGCTACTCCCTCCCCTTCCGGGAACGCGGCGATCAGATCGCCGCACGCGTGGGGCCCAACGCCGTTCGGCCTCGTGTCCTGGAGACGCCGAGCGCGCTTTGTGCCCAATGTCACCTGGCCAGCCGTTGCTCCAAGCCCAGGACGTTCACGTAAGCTATGACGGCAACAAGGTCCTGCAGGGCCTCACCCTCCAAGCGTATCCCGGTGAACTGCTGGCCCTCATGGGCGACAACGGCTCGGGCAAGACGACCTTGCTGCGCTGTCTCGTGGGTCTGTTGTCCCCGCAACGGGGGCGAATCACCGTGGAGGGCGAATCGATCCATGGGCGCTCCACCGCCGAGCTGTGCCAAAAAATCGGCTACCTGCCGCAGAACCCCGACGACCTGCTCTTTGCCAACACGGTGCGTGAGGAGATCGAGGTCACGCTCTACAATCTGGGATTGGAGGATCGCCCGCCCATCGCGCCCAATGATCTCTTGCAGCGACTCGGGCTGGCCGACTATGCCGACGCCTATCCCCGCGATTTGAGCGTGGGACAGCGGCAGCGCGTCGCGCTGGGCGCCATCACCGTAACCCGCCCACGTCTGCTATTGCTGGATGAGCCCACCCGAGGTATGGATTACCAGGCCAAGCGTGACCTGATACGCCTGCTCCGTAGCTGGCAAGAAGAAGGCACGACAGTGCTCTTGGTCACCCATGACGTGGAGCTGGTAGCCGAGGCCGCTGACCGGGTCGCGGTGTTGGCCCAAGGCCGAATCGTGCGTCAGGGTTGCCCCGCCGACGTCTTGCGTCCGCAAGCAGGCCCTTCGGGGGCGGGCATTGGCGACAATGCGAGCGCCAGCTCGGCCACAGAGCTGCGCACCCCGCAGATCGCCCGCCTCTTCCCCGAGAGCAACTGGCTCACCGTAAAGCAGGCGTTGGACGGACTGGTGCGCATGGACACGTCGGAAACGGACTCTGGCTGATAGACGGCTTGTGCGTTTATCAGCGCCGCGAACGCCGATGGGCGTCATCGCCACCGATGGCTCGGGTGACGGTCAATGCCCGAACCGTATTGGCGCCGGCTCGTAACAGCGCCTGAGCACAGCTCTCTAGCGTAGCTCCCGTCGTGCACACGTCATCGATAAGCAGCACATGCCGCCCGACCAACGCTTGGACGGAAGCGATATCACGTATCGCAAAAGCATCCTGCACGTTGGTCCAGCGTTCCTCCACGCCAAGCCCCACCTGGGCACGCGTTGGCCGTGTGCGCTGCAAAACTCCATCGACGAGTGTCAGCCCCGTCTTGACCGCGAATTCAGCCGCCAGGAGCTGTGATTGGTTATAGCCGCGCTCCCGCTCGCGGCGTAGGTGCAGTGGCACGGCGACCACCACCTCCGCCAAGACCTCTTGCTGGAACCAATGCTCGGCCAAGAGCTGGGCCAAGGGCTCGGCGAGCACTCGCACGCCCTCGTACTTGAGCCCGTGCACCGCATCGCGGAGTGGTGATCGATGAGCGGCGAGGGAGTGAACACTAACCAGAAAAGAAGGATGAGTCCGACAATGGGCGCAGATGCCTGGGCGGGCCGAGCGCAGACCACATTGCGGACAATGGGTCAAGTCCAGCGGCGCGATGTCGGCCACGCACGAGACACATAGCCATTGTCCCATGCGCTTGCAGGCGATACAATGAGGCGGAAACAGGAAATCGAGGACACGACGTAGCCACGTGATATCGGATCTGGCGGAATCGATAGTAGCTGGCATGGTTTGTCCCTTCCTCGCCTTGGGTATACCCGACATTGTAATCTGCTGACTCTTTGCGTACAATCATCCGCGTGGCAGGCAATCCTTGGATTGCTCCCTCGCAAAACTTTGTGCTTTATCGCACAAACCGATTTGCCACGCAGTCAAGATCGACGTATGATGGGCTTTGTTCATTCTGCGCCAAGGGAGAGTTCACGAATGCTAGAGATGTTGTTCAATCCGCAGTCGGTAGCCGTGATCGGCGCCTCCTCCAACCCGGAGAAGCTAGGCCACGGCATTCTCGCCAATCTTATCGAGAGCGGTTTTCCGGGGGATCTGTATCCGATCAACCCTGGATCAGAAGAGATCCTCGGACTACCCTGCTATGGGTCGGTGCTGGATGTGCCCGGCCCGGTCGAACTGGTCGTCATTGTCGTGCCGGCCAAGTTTGTAGCCTCGGTGCTGCGCGAATCGGGGGAAAAGGGCGCCAAGGGCGCCATCATCATCACCGCCGGCTTTCGCGAGGCCGGAGAGGAGGGCCTCGAACGAGAGCACGAGCTACTCGCCATCGCCCAAGAGTATGGCATGCGCATCGTCGGCCCCAACTGTCTGGGAATCATCGCGCCCTATACTCCCATGAATGCCTCCTTCGCCGATGGCACACCTGACACTGGCACTATCGCCTTCATGTCCCAGTCGGGTGCCCTGTGCACCGCCATCCTCGACTATGCTCTGGCCGAGGACCTGGGGTTCTCGCACTTTCTCAGCCTGGGCAACAAGGCGGATATTGATGAAGTGGCCCTGCTGCAAGCCTGGGGCGCCGATGAGCGCTGCAACGTCATCATCAGCTATGTCGAAGGGATCAAGGACGGCGCCGAGTTCATCCGCGTGGCGCAAGAGACAGCCGCGAAAAAGCCGGTCATCGTCGTCAAGTCGGGCCGTACCGCATCGGGTTCCAAGGCGGTGGCATCGCACACCGGCAGCCTGGCCGGTTCTGATGAGGCCTATGATGCCGCGTTCCGGCAAGCCGGCGCGATTCGCGCCGAATCGGTGC
>SKLG01000148.1 GCA_007123335.1 Anaerolineae bacterium
AGTCGGCGCAGCCCTCGACAGCGGCGCGCGCGGCTTGCTGTCTGACGACGGTCAGCACCTCGCCCAGATGCTCGCGGCCCGGCTCCAGCGACGCCGAAAAGAGCAGGCCCAGCGGCGTGATCTGTCGATGCCAGCGACCCAGCGGCGCCGGGATCAGCCGGATGGCCCCCTCCGGACACGCCGACACGCAGGCCCCGCAGCCGCAGCAGGCCCAGCGCAGGATGCGCGCCGGGGCGTCGTCGGCGTCCATCGCCACCGCGCTAAAACGGCACGCCTGCGCACAGTCGCCACAGGCGGTGCACGCGACGGGGTCCACGTCCGCCTCGTTGGCAGCGGCAGCCAGGCCCTCCTCTCGCCGCTCGCCACCCAGCAAGCTGGCCAGCCCCCTCGCCTCGACGTCGGCATCGACGAGGACGACCTCGCCCTGACGATCGGCCCAGTGGGCCAACGCCGCGGCCACGCGAGGCAAGACGGATGCCGCACCCAAGAGCGCAATCTGCTTCATACGCCCACCCCCTGAAGCAGTGTCCGGTAGAATTCCTGGAAAAGGGCGATGCGCTCCGGGTTGGCGACGATCAGGGGCACCCCGCGGGCCCGCGCCGAGGGAGCGCGCTCATCGATATCGATCCGCGCCATGATCGGCACGCGCTCCTGGCGGCAATAGGCGACCAGTTCCGCGCCCGCGCCCACCTCGGCGCCGGGCGGGCGCTTGTTGATCACCACCATCACCGGCAGGCTCAGGTGTTCGCGAGCGGCCGAGAGGGTGCGTTGCAGCGCCGCCAGCCCCAGCGCCGAGGGCTCGACGACCACCAGCGCCAGATCCCCGGCGCGCATTGCCTCTAGCGCCGGGGGTCCCGCCCCCGCCGGGCCATCGACGATCACGAACTCACAAGATCGGCGCGTGGCCCACCGAATCGCCTCGCCGATGAGCGGCCGCGGCCACGAGGCGCCCATGTCCAGCCGCCCGCCAACCCAGGTCATCGACCCCACGCGCCCCATCTGCACGCTGCCCAGGGGCTGGCGATCCTCCTCAAGGGCGCCCTCCGGGCATTCGCTGAGGCAGAGCCCACACCCGCAGCACAGCTCGGGGGAGACGACGGGCCGCCCCTCATAGAGGGCGATGGCGTGAAAGCGGCACACCTCGGCGCAGCGCCCCTGGCCGGTGCAGCGCTCGTTGACTCGTGGCAGCGGCATCGAGACCTCGCCCCGCTCGCGGATGAGGGGGCGCAGCAGCAGGTCGGTGGCCGGCTGCTCCACGTCGGCGTCGACCAGCGCCACGCGCCCCGACAGGCCGAGGTCGCGCCCGGTCTGCATGAGGGTTAGCGCGAGGTCGGTGGCCACGGTCGTCCGGCCGGCGCCTCGATGGCCGCCGGCGATGGCGATGATCATCCCGCACCTCCGTTGAACGTGAGCGCCGCCCCGGCGGGAAAGGGATGCACCCCCTCGCCAAAGGCCTGTTGCAGGCGAAAGAGCGCCTTTTCGCCGGTGCAGTGGTTGAGGTAGAGGCGCGGCGATCCTTCCTGGCGGAGGGCCTCGATGAGGGCGTCTATCTCGGCGGCGTCGACCCCTGTTAGATGGGCGCCGCCGAGGATGGCCCGCAACGGCCCTTGCACCCGCCGACGCAGCACGCCCAGGGTGTTGCGCAGCCCGGCGTGACAACAACCGCACACCAGCACCAGCCCCCCCGGCGTCGCGAGCACCAGCGACATGTCGTCGTCATAGCGGTCGGCGAGGACCTGTCCGGCAAAGCGCATCTTGTGGTTCGGGCTCGACCCCTCCGGATAGGGGCGCGGGGTGATGGTCCCCGTCGTCCAGACATCGTTGATGATCTGTTGCGGCTCGGAGGAGAGGAAAAAGCTATGGCGCTGCCTTAATCCCTCGCCGTCTTGGAGGCCGATGGCGCGCAGCCTGTCGTTGCGGCTGGAAAAGCGCTCGGTGAACAGCGCGCTGTGCCCATAGATGGGCACCCGTGGGTAACGCGCCAACACCGAGGCGAGGCCGCCGGTGTGGTCCTGGTGAGCGTGGCTCAGCGCCACCGCCGAGAGCGGCCTGTCGTCGAGACGAAGCTGCGTCAGATTGTGCCAGAGCACGTCGCCCGACTGGCCAGTGTCCCAGAGCACGGCGCCGTCGTCGGTCTCGATGAGCATCGCCAGGCCGTGCTCGGCCCAGAGCGTCGAGCCCCGCGCTGCGGTATTGTCCACCAGGCAGATGATGCGCATGATAACGGCCTTTCCTCCCTCGTTCGCGCATGCTCAAGATCGCGGGTGTGGACACCCGCGCCCCCCCCAATGCGCGCAACTAGGGGCGCGAGTGTCCTCACTCGCTCTCCCCAGCTCGTAACCAGACTACGCGGGCGAGACGCCAACGCCCCTCCCAATCGCGCAACCAAGGGGTGCGAGTGTCCTCACTCGCTCTCCCCAGCTCGTAACCAGACTTCGCGGGCGAGACGCCCGCGCCCCCCAATCGCGCAACCAAGGGGTGCGAGTGTCCTCACTCGCTCTCCCCAGCTCGTAAGCAGACTTCGCGGGCGAGACGCCAACGCCCCCCAATGCGCGCAATCAAGGGGCGCGAGTGTCCTCATTCGCTCTTTCAATGTGTGGTCTCTATGGGCCAGATAATAGACGGCAACGGCGCCGGCGTCAATGCTCGGTGGACACAGTGCTATACGCCGGCGGGTGTGGGGCGCCCAGCAAATCCGATGGCGTGTGCAAAAGAGCAAACAGGGTGCCTCCACAAGCAAGACGGGCACGCCTGAAACGTGCCCGTCTTGAACACCCGTTGGTCGAATCTGTGCAGAACCGACCTGCGCTAGCGCCGGGTTAGCGCCTCATAAGCATCGACCATACCATGCCCGAATTGAGGATCAAAGCCGGGCTTGCCAAG
>SKLG01000310.1 GCA_007123335.1 Anaerolineae bacterium
TCGCTTGAAATAGTGCCAGATCCAGCTAACAGCAACCAGTTCCCATCCCTGTTGGCCGTACTCGTTCAGCCGCCTGGTCGTGGCTTCGCCAAGGCCCCAGATAGCAACGCATTTGTACTCGTACTTGGTCATCTCTTTGTTTCCCCAGGTGTTGTCTAGGTCGATGCAGCCCTTTTGGAGCGAAACATATGATACACCGTGAGCGCCTCGCCGCCAACCTTTTGTTCCACCAACTCGTAGCCAAAGCGCTCATAGATGGCCCGGTTGCGCTCATCGGCGGTGTACAAGTAGGTCCCTGCCGATTGAGGATCCTCATCGCTTATTGCATGAGTGGCCTCCAGCAGCAGTCGACCGATCCCCTGTCCCTGACGCGCTGGCGCTACCGCCAGGGCCTCCAACGTATGGTAAGGCTCAGGAAGCGTCTTGGGCGGCTGCGCCGCCTTTTTCGCCAGCCAGGCCCTCCGCCAGCGAATCAGGCCCAACATCGCTATCAAATCGGGCAGGCGTGGTAGAGCAATGGACGCCAGCCGCCAGAGGGAGGCGGCATTCTCTGGATTGGGTGCGCTCACGAGGGCCATGCCGACGATCTCCTCCTCGACGACGGCCACCAGGAACTCTTGCCCCTTCTCCCGGCGAAGTGTCAGAAGAAGATCGTTGGCCCGCGCCAGGCGCGCCTGTTTCTGTGGAGAGGAGAGGTCAAACATCCAACTCGTAAAGCCCTCGGAGCGAAAGGCATCGGCAAAGACGCGCGTGGCGGCTCTGACCTCCCTCGTGCTTCCTGGCCTCACCACGATATTCTGCGCTGAGCGATTTTCCGACATCCTGGTGCCTCCTCATAGATACATGCCGACGAGACCGCCACTCACCGCGTGGCGGAATCGAGGACGCGCAACATCTGGGGGATGAGTCGATAGGGTACCGCGCCGGCCGTTCCCTGATCGACGGCACCGGAGAGCAACAGATCAAGTTGCGGACAGTAGAACAACCAGGTGCCGGTGGAGCCGCTGTGGCCGATGACCGCCGGCGGCGTGTACCTGGGCGTCAGGATGCGCGGCAGGCGAAAGCGCATCAGCCCCAGCCCATATTCGATGGGCCAGCCTGGTGAGCGCAGCGCCGCCTGGTCGCGCGGAAGGCCAAAGCGATTCCACTGGCTTTGCATCAGGTCAAACGTCGCCGGATCGTCAAACACCTCGCCGCTCAAGAGGGCACGCAGGAAGGACAGGGTATCCTGAATCGTGCAGTACAGATCCCCGAACGAGGCTAATGCCAGGGGGATATCCAGTGGCTCATCGCCAAACCAGAGCGTCGCAGGCGCCGGCGCCGGATCGAGGGGCGAGTGGCCGGGAAGATAGGTATGCCGGAGGTCGAGGGGGCGCAGCAACAGCTCCTCAAAAACCTGCTGCTGCGATTGTCCGGTCACCGTTTCCAAGATGGCGATGAGCAATCGGTAGTTGGTGTCTGAATAGCGAGCCTTGATGCGTTTCGCCTCCATAGGCTGCGGTCGAAAGTGGGGTCGGAGCTCATCGCGGACGATGCGCACCACCTCGTCGATGCCCCAGGCCATGTCTCCCTCTTGGAGCAGGCGCTCCACCAGGCTCTGGCCTCCCTTGGGCCGCTCCTCGATATAGTCCGGCAGACCCGAGGTGTGGCCGAGGAGATGGCGGATGGTGATGGCGGCGGTGTAATCGACGCCGCCCAATCGATGCAACCCGCCCACCAGCGTTTCCGGAAGATAGGCTAGAAGGGATTCATCAAGCCCGACGTCGCCGCGCTCGTACAGCCTGAGGATGGCCGAGGCGATGTACATCTTGCTTACACTGGCAATCATGAACGGGGTGTCGGCCTGCATCGGCCTGCCGTCGAGGTCTGCATCGCCCAGGGCGCCGAGCCAGCGAAATGCCCCGGAGCCATCCTCGACAGCCATGATGGCATGCCGGATCTGCGGTCGTGAGACAATATCCTCCAACAGCGCCTGCAAACGCCAGGCGCTCGTCTCGGCGTCCTTGCCCGTCCTTCTCGACGAATCTGCTGGCGACATCTACAACTCCTTTGATGTCGCTGGCCCTGTTTATGGTTGGAGCGCTTCGGCTGGAAGCCTGGGAAGAACTCCTGGATCGTGGGGAAAGGGCGTCGCGACGTTCAATTCAAAATAGTGCGGTGAGCTGTCGATAAACGTATGTACCGACTCTCTCAGCGCAATCGTCGGGCCACCCTCAAAGGGGTACAGGAAGCCAAACTCGACCTCGACTTCTGCAATGACCTCGTACACCTCACCATACCACAGATGCTGGACCGTGTCCACGTCCGGGATGAGTTCCAGGCGGTGGATCGTAATGGCAAAGGCGTTCTTGGCCAGTTCGTTGCTGAGGCGCTCATACGGATCGCAATGATAGGCATAGTCGTGGATGTGGCTGAGACAGGGAGCCGCCATCTTGAGACCTGTTCTGAGCGACTGCTTTACGGAAAAGAGGCGCATCACCTCTAACGATCCCAAGAACAGCATGAACAACAGGGGCAGAATGAGCATATACTCAACGAGCGCCGCTCCGCGTTCCGAACGCCAATTCTGCATCTGTATGGATCCGCCTACTACTGACAGTTCAGCGTGATTGCGCCAGTCGCCTCACGCTCGCCACCATAGCACCGCACCTCAATGGATGATGCTCCTGGTGGCAGGGTTACCGGTTCAAAACATTGATTCAGCAAGGGGGCATCCTGGCGATGCACCAGTACGTCATCGACAAAGATGCCACAGTAATCGGGGCGATAGCTGGAATCAAGGGACCAACACACACGTGCCCGACAGCCATGAATGCCTGCCGATATGACGTTTCCTGATACTCGTACGTTGCAGTGGGGCAGGCAAGGGGCTACACCCGTAGCGGTGTCGGAGAAGCGCAGCATCTCGGTGGTGGTCGCGGAATAGTCGATGCCAAAGACGACGCTCTGCCAGGGCACGGCCACTTTGATCGTCACGGCAAAGACGTCGTTACACTCGTAGCCCAGAAGCAACTCCATACAACTTGTCGCTATGGCGTTGCCCTCCCATAGCGGGTTGGTGGGATCCAGGAAGCGATACCAGCGCATTGTGACCGCTAGATGATCGCCCAGATTCCCGCTTTGGCGGCTCAATGACTCGGCAACCAGATATTCGACGTTGGCGCACAGGTTCTCTGGCGCCATCGGCGCTCGTGATTCGGCCGAAGCGCCAAAGGCAGTCATATAGCGCGCAGCCTGCGCCGTGGTCGATCTTACAGCAGCACGCAGTGTCATCAGTTGCCAGGCTTCCATTGCCGTCCACACTACCCCAAGCATGATGGGCAACACCAGGATAAACTGGATCAACTCGGCGCCAAGCTCGTCTCTCCAGAAGCGCTTGAGCGACTGGAGGGCGCCACTGCGCACTATGCGTTGCATGCTGCGATGCTAACCCCCCACATCGATAGCCCGTTCACAGAGGATCCAGCCTTCAGCTCGTCCGTGCATCATCCAGGTAAAGCCCATGAAGGGCAGCCAACTGCTATTGGCGCTCACTCCCCACTCTCTGCCCACGGTCCAGGGCATCTCAACGTGCACCAGGATATGTGACCCGCAAAAAGGTCCGTGCTCGCTCTGGAACATGACCTTTAGACGAGGGTCGCCAGGATTCTCTCGCAGCGCTGGATCGGCAAGGGCTGCTTGCGAGATATAGCGGCGAATCATCTGCTCAGCGATGATTTCGGTGCTGTTGCCCTCGCGGTCCTTGCCCAAGGGCTGCATGGTCATCAGGCGTGCCCCTTGATAGGCTGCATCGTTTACCACCTGCTGCATATAGAGCACCTTCCAGAGCTCGTACGCGCCCAGCAGAATGATGATCAATATGGGGATAAAGAGGGCCACCTGAATGGCCACTGCGCCCCGTTTGTCCTCTACAAAACCCACCATAGGTAGATGATCCCTGGTAGCGCCAACGTCCAGCAATAGGGTCGACCACGTTGGTGCAGGTCCTCTGCGGTTGGAAGACCCACTCCGCCGCCTGTCCCACGCTGAAATGGCAACGACCGTGTTTTGATACACTGGAGGATCAACAGGGGGAGGCTCACCACCAAGACCACCAGTGAGAAAAAGATCAGGAACTGGGACGTGGGAAAGATAGCTAGAATGCCCATCAAGAACTTGGCGTCACCGCCACCAAAGATATGCCCTCGCCAAAGGAGAAACAACGCGACCCAGGCGACGAGCACGAACCCTAGCGCGTTTGCTCCGGTGAACAGAGCCTCATAGATTCGCCAACCGAGAGCGCCGAACATCACCGGCAAAACCAGCCAATTGGGCACGCGCCGGCTCTGGTGGTCCCAGATGGATATGGCCAAGAGCCACAGGGTGATGATCAGCTTGACGCCTAGTGACGACGATGGCGGCATATCAACTCCACACACAAAGACAGCCGCCTCTTAAGGAAACACTATGACTCGGAGGGGCCACACGCATGTCTAGTGAAAGAAACGAAACAACAACCTGGTAAAGAGGGCACTGGCTTCCTCACGAACTGATACCAGTAGTGCATAGCCGACAACGACGACGAGCAAGGTCAAGATCGACCACTCTACCAGCTCGGCTCCATGCTGATCGCGGAAAAACCGTGCTGTCAAAGCACAGCATCTGGTAATCGATTGCCTCCAAAGGGGGCGAAGGAAAGCCCCCCTTGCCCTTGGAGGGTAAGCGCTATGTGCACGCCCCTTTTGGGCTCTATGTCGCAGCGCCACCACCGCCAATACCCCTGAGCGCGTCCAGGATCACATTATAGATTCTGGATAGCTCCTCACCGATAGAAGTCAGAATGGCATAGGTGGCCAGGATCAGGATCACGGTCACCACAGCCCATTCGACCAACTCTGGCCCCGATTCGTCTGCGTAAAAGCGCTTTAGCTCTTGGAACATCGACCTTGCCTCCTCATCATAGAATGAATGATTCTTGCTGCAACATTCTCTGCCGAACACGTCGTTTCCTCCTATTCCGCCACGGCCGATCTTTCTTCGGCTCTTGGCGCTAGCGCATCTGGCTTACAGCACTGGCCAGCAACGGGAGAAGCCCCAAGAGGATTGCCGGAAAGAATACGCCGATCACCATGGGCAACGTCAATCTGGTGGGTGCCCGCCGGATCTCTTGCTCAATCGCGCTGCGCATGTCCTCTTCAATAGAGGCGACGCTGACGGCCAGCACCCGGTTGTAGGTGATACCTCCCTCGGAAGCCATCCGGATGCGCTCTAGCAATTCGTTCAATGGGCGGCAGTCGAGATCCTGGGCGAGTCCTTCCAGAACGGCCTCGGGCGAGATGCTCAAGCGTGCATCGACATGGCGACGCAATCGCTCGCCCAGCACACCTCGTCCGGCGAACTGTTCAGCGGCCCTATCCAGCGAGCCGGTCAGCGTCGATTGCATCGAGGTGCCCAACTGCAAGCTGATAACCAGGTCGCGCACATCCGCCAGCGGCACCTGGAGCTTTTTTCCAGGTCCGAGCGCCATGAACGACGGCGCATCGCTCCTAAACTTTTCCTTCACCCGCTGTTTTTGAAACCGCCAGATGCGACGGAGATGATAGTCCAAGCCCACCATGGGTATGATAAGGATCACGCCGCAGACCATGACGATGGGAATGAGCGTATCGGTCACAGCACCTGCTCCTTGAGCGCCAACACCTTGCGTTCGATCACGTATGATGCGCCGATGATGACCGCGATCAGCGTCATGTAGGCGATCCGTCCCAAAAGGCTATCAGTGTATACTCGCCGAAAACCAGGCACCAGAGCGATAACCATGGCGATAGCCAGAGCTAGCACTTGCATAAACCCCGTCTGGCTGGTGATGCTGGCCATGCCCGTCTCTACTTCGCGATGCAGCTCTTCCTGCCGACGCAGGCGTTGCACGAATGCATCGAGGGCGTTGATCACCGAGTCATCGCTGGCCGACTCGCTCATCTCGAGTATATAGACGAATTGATTGAGCAATGGATTCTCGGTGCGTTTGCGAAACTCGGCATAGGCCCTCTCTGGCTCTGAGGTGGTGTAAAAGACGTTTACCATCATGGTGATCAGCCCCTGCAGCGGTTCGCCTACCTTGGTGGCCGCCTGTTCCAGGCTTCTGAACGCAGCCGGCTCGAGCCGGTATGCGCCTCGGAAGGCAATTACCAGCTGTGTCACCTGTCGGGGGGTGATGGTGCGTCTCGTTGCCATCACCTGCCGGACACGCAACATCGCCACCCCAGCCGCCAGTGCCGCCAAAAAGCTTGTGAGGACCAGATCACGCATGAACAGACCCAGAGTCAGAAGCGCTACCGTGGGTATCACCACATCCCTGGTGACATATTGCGTGTACTTGCTCCTGTACCCTTTGGTCCGTCGACGGGAGATGCGTATCACATCCTCCCCCACCGCCATATAGACCATCAGACCGATGAGCACAAAAGCCAGGATCCGAATCACTGGAATAACTCCATCCCTGCTGCCAAAGGGGTAAACGCATCTCCGTCGCGTATCTTGAGCGGCCGAATGATATATTCGCCATTCTCGAATCCACGAATCGCGATCATCTCACTCATCCGTCGCACATACTGCCGACGGGCGGGCTCATAATCTTTGCTCAGATGGATCACAAGCCCGAGTCCGTAACCGATGACCGGGCGCAGCTCAGCGACTTCTATATCTCGCCGCGACAGATTCTCCAGGCGGGCCAGAGCCATGCGTGCCGATTGTGCGTGTGTTGTGGTGTGGCTCACGATGCCCAGATTGAGGGCCATAATGTACTGATAGGCCTCTCTGGACACCACCTCGCCGATCATCAACACGTCCGGGCGCATGCGCAAGACGCTGGTGTTGATGGCATCGGCCATCCCCGTGGTGCCTAACTCATCCTCTTCGACGACGAGATGATGATAGTGCTCGACTTGGGGCTGTAGCTCTTGGAAGGTCTCGACCACGGTTACCTGGGCATGGCTGGGCACGTGTGCAGAAAAAGCGTTGAGCCACGTCGTCTTGCCCGCGCCGGGGCGACCGGCAAAGACGACACTCACTTTCATCGAAGAGGCCACCTCGGCCAAAAAATCAATGGTCTCCTGATCGGCGCTGCCTCGATCGACCAGATCTTCTAACGAGAGCTTGCGCAGCGCGAAACGGCGGATATTAATCGCTGTGCCCTGGCGGCTAATGGGCGGAATAGTCGCTGCAAAACGAGAGCCATCGGGCAGACCTACCTTGATCTTGGGCTCTTTGCCGCCCAGGCCCTTGCCCTCCATCTCGGCGATGCGCCGGGCCAGGCGGTAAAAGTAGGCGTCATCGGCGAGATAGCCTACCTCGTGAATCTGTCCATCGCGCTCGATGGAGACAAATCCATTGCGAACGATGATCTCCTCGATCCCCTCTTCCTCCAGATAGGGCTGCAACACACCCAGGCCGATGATCCGTTTGGATACCTCACGGGTAACTTCCTGGCGGTCTCGCTCATCGACAGTGATGCGTAGCTCTTGCATGGCCCGCAGGATCCAGGCGCGAAAGGCCAACTCCTCGTCCTCGTGAGCGCCGCGCCAACGCGGAACCGATACCTCATGATTGACGAGATAGTCCTGGATGCGGGTGGCCTGCTGATTAAAGAACTCGTTGCTGTAGCGCCCTTCCATGCTGTGATCCCTTTCGATCCCTTATTGCCCTCGATCAAAGCCGAACAGAGCTTGGGGCGGTGTATCCACCGCCGTGGTCTCTGGCTCAATCGGGGCCGAGCTAGCCTCTGTGTCGTCATCCGCCCCTGATGCTACCCATCTACTCAGTTCTGCGTCAGGGCGCTCAAAGCCAAAGCTCGTAGAGGGAAGCCGAGCGCCGCCACATACCATATGCTCAACGCTCCAGGAGTAGGGCAGTATGTCGCCATGTCCACTGGTCTTGACGAACGTCGTATAACGATTGGCGCCAAAGTAGCCGTCCTTGTCGGGCTGCAACGCGTTCACCTGGAACGATTGCTTGCCGCTGCGGCCTGACCACGTCGATGAGCCCACCAGGACCTCACCCATCTGCTGTGAGCTGATATGCACCGAGTATTCGAGTCGATCACAGTCGGCAAAGTCGACCACCGCCCAAAGCACCTTCACACACTCGGTCTTGTCCATCTCTAGCTTTGGGCCATCCATCTCCTCGCTCATATGGATCGAGTAGGTGCAAGCACCAACTTCAGGCGTAGAGCTGACCGCAGCCGGCGCCGGGTCGGAATCCTCCCGCGTCGGCATCGCGGTTGCCTGACCCTGCGTCACTGGGAGTGGGTTGGGTGTTGGCTCGACCGGGTTAGTGACGCCAAAGCGCAGATGCCAGTTTTGCCCACCCACCAGATTGAGCTTGACCTCGCTAGGTGAGACAGCTACATAACCTTCGGGAACGGTCTGTACAACAGTATAGCCGCCGGGCTCCAGATCACGAAAAAAAAAGGTGCCATCAGCAGCCGTCTGCACCTCCTCCTTCATATGGCCATCTTGACCATAGAGGGTGACGAGTACCTGACCGATGCCGGGTTCGTCGTTCTGGCGCTCCTTGTCCGAGTTGCGGTCTTCAAAGACGAGGCCGTCGATTCGGGCGACCGGTGTACGGTCGGGCTGCATGGGCCCGGGCCGCACATAGACCCAGGGTTCAAAGAGCTGTGCGCCCAAATATTCAGCGATCAGACGGCCGGTGTCCCGGTGTGCTGCCAGCACGACCAGATTAGCGGGGCCCTCACGGGCGTTTAGTGCCGCGCCACCTTGCGATAGACCGAACGCACCCCCCGCACTCGACAGTGTCTGCGATTGTTCTCCAAAGGTGACTGTGGGGCGACTGACGTCGCTGCCCGAGGCTTGGTAGACGCCTACCACCCATAGATCATGGGCGATCCATAGGGCCTCTGCTGGGCGATCACGCTGCTCAGGACGAGTGACCAAAAGATCCACATAGTGTCCAGGACGCAACTGCCCACCAACGATCCGAGATGTGGAGACGTAGAAACTAAAGATCAGCGTCTCTCCGTCAGCCCAGGCTGTGTCTGGCTTGAGCAGAGTGGAGCGTCGCACGATATTTCCGTAACGTACTTCTTGTGTCGTCATCAAACCCTGTACCGATCCAGCACTGTCAAAGCTGTCCGCTGCTTGTTCGGGAGGCACCAATCGCGTGGTCACATCGCTGGCAGTCAGCAGGGTATACGGAGGAATATCTCGATTGGCTACAAGCACTACGATAGCTTTGATCTCCTCCACAGGCCTTTGCGGTGGCTTCATGATAAAGGCGACATAGACCAACAAGACGCTGGCAATGGCCAATAGGATGATCTTTCGGGTTGTCATGCTTTTTCCCCCTGGGCATCGATCGTCATGTTATGCCTTACCTTTACGTAGGCCCGACTTGGTCTGCACATCATAGACAGTGGCCCATAGCGGGGCAAATACTTTGGAGAGAACAATCTGACCGATCTCGCCGCGAAACTCGTCGGACCGGGAGATGCGCGGCACGCGGATATTCCAGGCGATATCGCCGCCTCCCTTTTTGATATCCTCTACCTGGTTCTGTAGCAGCCAAACCCGGCCCTCGCCGTATTCGGTGGCCAGCTCATCATAGAGCCTCAAGGCATTGGCCAGCGTGTCGGCGCGCTCCGAGGCAACCACTATCCACAGATCAACAGCCTGAACCAACGCATTGGCCAACCCATGAGGCCAGATGCCGTCGATCACCGTTAGGGCGTGCTGGCCCATCTGGCGTTGAAAATAGCGCTGCAAGAGGTCGACATCTAACATGCGCACGTTGTCATAATCCATGGGTATATGCGTGACACCGCGATACACATGGGCCTGCGCTTCAGGAGAGGTGGCCAAAGGCATGAGTGAGGGCATGTCCAGGCCGGTTACGGAGCTGAGCGAAGAGGCGCCATAGCAAAGCTCCAACAACAATGCAGTGGCGTTGAGGGGCTTGATCCCTTCCCGGCGTGCGCGGCGACTTTTGTCTCGGTATTGCTTGGCAGCATCGACATAGTAATAGGCCGTATCCATGGCCAGCGTTGTGCGGCCAACTCCCCCCGAGTAGGAGACAAAGGCGATGCTATAATGATCGGGAAAGCTGAGCATTGCCCCGGCGTGGCTCATGGCAATGGCATCTAGATAGCCGTCGGGATCAGCGACAAAGTCCTCGCTGCTGCACTCGCGTACCTGAGCGGTAAAGATACGCTCGCGAACATCTACTTCAGTCAGGGGATACTCGGCGATGTCATCATAGTCAATAATGACCAATTGTACCCGAGAGAGCAAATCGCTGATCGTCCCGGTATACAAGGCAATGTCGTAATGCACATCGCCCCGCTCTTTGAGGATCTCATAGACCTGTTCGGCCTGTGTGGCCACAAGCACTCGAATGGGTTGGGAAGCGCTCATCGCTCTCTCCCGCTTTGCCGTAGTATTGAAAGTGACGATGATATGCAACTCGGAAGGAGCTACGACCGCCGGCGGAATAGGCGCCATCGACGCCTACCGGCGCGCTCGTAATCGTCCCACAACGAATTGTACATATGAGTGAGAATCTGCTTGCCGATGCGGCCGCCAAAGAATACCTCGGCCTGTTGGATGCGCGGAATCTCGATATCGCGATCGAATCCCATGAGCGCCAGTGAGGCGCCGATGCCGCTCATCTGATTGACGGCGATCACCACCTTCTTCTCGCCATATTCGGCCGCAAGACGCTGCCGCAACTTGCGCGCATTTTCCACCGCGTCGATGCGCGGCGTGGTCAGCACAACCCAAAGATCCACATCCTCACCGATGAGTGACGCCGTGCCGTGAGGCCACATTGCGTCGATGATGTTGAGCACGTGGTTCGATAGCTGCTCCTGCA
>SKLG01000160.1 GCA_007123335.1 Anaerolineae bacterium
AAGAGACCCTCGGGCTGGAGCCGGACCCGGCCATCGTGGCGCGGCTGGAGCAGGTCAGCAACCGCTTCCGCGACCTGCAAGCGCGGGCCAGGCAGGAGCTGGGCGGCGGCTTTGAGCCCGAGCCGCCGATAGACACGGCGCCCGTCTTTCCAACCTGATATAGCTTCCACCACCTCCCAAAGGTCCCCACAGAGCCTGACGCTAAAGCGAGACTCTGGCCGGGGACCTTCGGGAGGTGGGGTAGAGCGTCAGGCTGGCAGGATCGGCAGCGCGATGTGCGAGGGATGCTCCGGATCGTGATAGATGGCGTTGTCGGCCAGCGCCACGCGTCGCTCCCGCCCCAACGGCCCGCCGGTGTTGGGGTTCACGTCAAAGCGCGGAAAGTTGCTGCTGGAGACGTCCAGGCGGATGCGATGCCCCGGCGCAAAGGTGTTCGCCGAGGGGTACAGGACGATCTCAAAGGGATAGGCCTGGCCGAGCTCTAGCGGTTCAGGCTGCTCCCACGAGTTGCGGTAGCGGGCGCGGATGATGCTGTCCGACAGGTTCTGGGCGAACCCGTCGGGATAGTCGGCGTTCGGCGGGTGCACGTCGATGAGCTTCACGGTGAAATCGGTATCGGGCGCCGACGACGAGGCCCATAGCGTGACCGTCAACGGGCCGGCGATGGTCACCGCCTCCTCCAGCGCATCGGTCTGAAAGACGAGCACATCGCTCCGCGCCGCCAGCGGCAGCCCATCGACGCAGCCGTAAAAGCGGGGCGCGCCGCGCTGGTCAAAGGCGCCGGGGAAGAGGATCGGCTCCCCCGCCGAGAGCCCGCCGCCGATGGTCGGCACGGGGTCTCGCGGATCAAAGGTGTAGCGCGTGGGCGCCGCCGACTCTGGCGGATTAGCGCTCAATCTGCCGTCGGCGTGCAGGTAGTATGGCACAACCTCGGTCTCGGGCAGCGGCCAATCGTCGGCGTCGCGCCAGGCGCCCAGGTGCCGCAGGCGGCCGTTGGTATCGCGGCGGCTATCCCCGCCGCCCATGACAAAGTAGCGCACTGGCGCTTCACCATCCACCCCGTTATCCAGCCCCTTGAGCCAGCGGTCGAACCAGCGCAGCCGATAGCCGTTATAGTCGTCCAGCACCGACTCGGGGCCAAAATCGACGTCGCCGGCGTAAGAGACGCCCCATCCGCCGTGGGTCCAGGGGCCCATGAGCAGGCGCTGAGGCGTGGTCATGCGCTTGGAGAGCGCCGTATAGTTGGCCGTGGTGCCGCGAGCATACGAATCGTACCAGCCGCCCACATAGATGGTGGGCACATCGGCGTGCTCGTCGTAATACTCGTCGATGGCATAGCCGCGCTGCCGCCAGTAGTCGTCGTAATCCCCGTGACTAAAGATGTCCAACACCCACTGCTCATAAGAGGGCAGAAACCGCAACGACGACGAGCCCCGCTTGTAGGGCAGGCGGGGCAGCCACTGGCCGATGCGGTCGTAATCGCGTTGCAGCGCCGCCTTGAGGGTGGGGTCGGCCAGCGCCTCGCGGCTGGTGGTGGCCATGCGAAAGGCATAGATGAAAAAGCGCTGCTCCAGCGCACCGTTCTGGCGCATGGAGCTGGTGTAATAGTTGGAGGTGCCCACGGCCACGACCATGGCCTTGAGGTGGGGAGGATTCAGCGTCGCCAGGGCGCTCTGGTCGCTGCCGCAGTAGGAGCCGCCGATGGTGCCCACGTTGCCGTCGCACCAGGGCTGCGCCGCCGCCCATTCGACGCTGTCATAGCCGTCGGGGGCCTCTTTGGCAAAGGGATACCACTCCCCCTCAGACTCGAAGCGGCCGCGCACGTCTTGCATCACCGCCACATAGCCCCGCCGGGCGAAATAGCGCCCCTCGTTGGCCCGCCCCAGCTTGTTATAGGGGGTGCGCTCCATCACCACCGGAAAGCGCTCCTCGACCCTGGCGCCGTTCTGGGCGGGAAAGTAGAGGTCCGCCGCCAGGGGCGTGCCGTCGCGCATGGGCACGAGGACATTCTCCTCCACGATGACGTCGTATTGCATCCAGGATCCCTGTATGTCGCTTGGCGTCATGATGCGCCTCCTCCTCATCGGTCGAACCGTGAAAAACCGTCAGCCATCGCGGGCAGTATAGGGCCGCCGAGGGCGCTCTGTCAATGGTCTCTTGATCTTGAGGTGCCGGCCACTCGCGTCGTACCCGACGCTCAAGTGCCCGGCACCTGATGCGGCGCCTGAGGCGTGGCTCCAAAATGTAAGAAACCCTTACCTCAAGCCCTCTAAAAACAGTGTCCTTATGCGTCATCTTGGAAGGTGGAGGGCGCTGGCAGACGGGATGTCAAGTTGTACCCGTGCACAAATCGGATGTATACTGTCCGCAATGTCTCGCAGCGGAGGTGATGCCTGGTGAAACGTGCGCTGCACGTGCGCTCCTGGGGAATGATCGTGGCGCTGCCCCTGCTGGTGGCGCTTCAAGCCCTGGCCCCCACGCCGGTGGGGATGATGATCCTGATCATCGTGGCGGGGTTGTTGTTGACCTCCCTGATCTGGGTGCTGAACCTGGGCGCGACCCTGCGTATCACCCGCACAACACGTCGCGATTGGGCCCACACCGGTGAGACGTTGGAAGAAAAGTTTGCCATCGGCAATAGCATGTGGCTGCCTGTGCCCTGGGTGGAGATCAGCAGCGCCGACGATCTGCCCGGCTACGAGCTGCGCCGAGCCATGGCCGTGCCCGCCCGCGGCGTGATGCGCTGGATGACGCGCATCCCCTGCACGCGACGGGGCATCTACACCCTGGGGCCAACGCTCCTGCGCGCCGGCGATCCCTTTGGGCTCTTGGAAGTCACCCTCACCGCTCAGGATGCGCGCCCCTTTTACGT
>SKLG01000215.1 GCA_007123335.1 Anaerolineae bacterium
CTGGTGCTGGTGGAAAAGCGCACCGATCGCGGCATCCTCTCCGAGGCCACGGTCAAGGCGCGGGTGAACGGCACCGTCATGCACACCGCCGCCGAGGGCGACGGCCCGGTGCACGCCCTGGACACGGCCATGCGCAAGGCACTGCTGCCCTTTTACCCGCAACTGGAGCCGGTGCATCTGACCGATTACAAGGTGCGCATCATCGACCCCGCGTCGGCCACCGCCGCGCTGACCCGCGTGCTCATCGACGCCAGCGACGGCGCCCGCTCCTGGACGACGGTGGGCTGCTCGGTCAATATCATCGAGGCCTCCTTCCAGGCGCTGCTTGATAGCCTCGAGCTACCGCTACTTGGGCGGCCCTCCTAATAGCGTATCCCTTGATACGCTCAAGACTCGCTCCGCCAATCGCGAGTCAGGAGGTCCGCCGAGCCGTAGCCGATATTGGCATCAGCCGACACCGACACGATGTTGAATACACAGGACCAGGAGAAAGCCGATCATGGACATGGACAGGGTACTCATCTTTGACACTACGTTGCGCGACGGGGAGCAATCGCCCGGCGCCACGTTGAACAGCGAGGAAAAGTTTGCCATCGCCAAGCAGTTGGCGCGTCTGGGGGTGGATATCATCGAGGCCGGCTTTCCCGCCTCCTCCCCCGGCGATTTGCAGGCGGTGCGTCGCATCGCCCTGGAGGTCGAGGGGCCGACGATCTGCGGGCTGGCGCGCTGCGTGCGCCGCGATATCGAGGCCGCCGCCGAGGCGATCAAGGACGCGCCCAAGGGCCGCATCCACACCTTTATCTCTACCTCGGACATTCACCTGGAGCACCAACTGCGCATGACCCGCGAGGAGGTGATCCAGCGCACCCGCGAGATGGTGGAGCTGGCCCGCTCCTTTTGCGACGACGTCGAGTTCTCGCCCATGGACGCCGGGCGCTCGGATCCCCAGTTCCTCTATGCCGTGCTGGCCACCGCCATCGCGGCCGGCGCCACCACCCTCAACATCCCCGACACCGTGGGCTATACCATGCCCACCGAGTTTGGCGCCATGATCGAGGGCATCCGCCAGCACGTGCCGGGGATCGAGGGGGCGATCATTTCCGTGCACTGCCACAACGACCTGGGCCTGGCCGTGGCCAACAGCCTGGCCGGGGTCAACGCCGGCGCGCGGCAGGTCGAATGCACCATCAACGGCCTGGGCGAGCGGGCCGGCAACGCCGCGCTGGAAGAGATCGTCATGGGCATCTACACCCGGCGCAACTATTTCAACCTGACCACCAACATCCGCACCGAAGAGCTGTACCCCACCAGCCGCATGGTGGCCACCTACACCGGCCTGGCGGTGCAGGCCAACAAGGCCATCGTCGGCGCCAACGCCTTTGCCCACGAGTCGGGCATCCATCAGGATGGCGTGCTCAAGTATAGCCAGACCTATGAGATCATGGACGCCAAGACCATCGGCCTCCAGGAGAGCACGCTGGTGCTGGGCAAGCTCTCCGGTCGCCACGCCTTCCGTGACAAACTGGAACAGATGGGGTATCATCTGGACGATGAGCAGCTCAACCGCGCCTTTGCCCGGTTCAAGCAGCTCGCCGACCTGAAAAAGCTGGTGACCGAGCGGGATATCGAGGCGCTCATCTCCGACGAGGTCTATCAGCCGCAAGAGGTGTTCAGCCTGGAGCACGTGCAGGTGACCTGCGGCGACCACGCGCTGCCCACCGCCACGGTGGCCCTCAAGGCCCCCGGCGGGGAGACCATCGTGGACGCCTCACACGGCACCGGCCCGGTGGACGCCGTGTACAAGGCCATCAACCGCATCATCCAGGTGCCCAACGAGCTGATCGAGTTCTCGGTCAACGCCGTGACCGAGGGGATCGACGCCGTGGGCGAGGTCACCATCCGCATCGAGGCGATGCTAGACGCCGAGAACGGCCTGCCGATGAACCCGCAGACCGGCCAAAAGACGCGCATCTTTAGCGGCCACGGCGCCGACACCGATATCATCGTGGCCAGCGCCCGGGCCTATATGAGCGCGCTGAACAAATTGCTGTCGATCCTCGACCCGTCGGTGGTCAAGGAGCGGATCGTCGCTAAATAGTACTCTACAAACCAGTCAGCCCCCTCCCGAAGGTCCCAGAGGAGGCGCTTGCCCTGTGAGAATGACTTCGCAAGGACCTTCGGAAGGGGGAACCAAATAGGCGCCAGACATACGCATACCCGCCACAGGCACCTTGGTCAGCGTGGCGGGTCCGTCAGACACGAGGGAGGACCATCTTGAGCGCACCACAGACCATGTCCCAAAAAATGCTGGCGGCCCACTGTGGCCGCGCCCACGTGGACGTGGGCGAGCTTATCGATGTCAACGTCGACATGGTGCTGGCCAACGACATCACCGCGCCGCTGGCCATCCGCGAGTTTGCCAAACTGGGCGTCGATCGCGTCTTTGACACGCAGCGCGTGACCCTGGTGCCCGATCACTTTGCCCCGAACAAGGACATCAAGTCGGCGGAACAGTGCAAGATCATGCGCGAGTTCGCCAAGGAATATGGCGTGGCCAACTATTTCGAGGTGGGGCGCATGGGCATCGAACATGCCCTGCTGCCCGAGCAGGGGCTGGTGCTCCCCGGCGACGTCATCGTCGGCGCCGACTCGCACACCTGCACCTATGGCGCCGTGGGCGCCTTTGCCACCGGCATGGGCTCCACCGATATCGCCGTGGCCATGGCCACCGGGCGCATCTGGATGCGCGTCCCCGAGACGATGCAGTTCGTCTACTCGGGCGAGCTGCAACCCTGGGTGGACGGCAAGGACCTGATCCTGCACACCATCGGCCTCATCGGCGTGGACGGCGCCCGCTACCGCGCCATGGA
>SKLG01000033.1 GCA_007123335.1 Anaerolineae bacterium
ACGTCGAGATCGACCTCACGCACCGGCGCCTCCACGATGGCAAGCTGTGCCCTGGACTGTTCCAGTTGTCGTCTGGCAATGGCCACCTGCTGTTCTGCAGCCCGTCGCTGAGCGGCGGCCACCTCCAGGCCGGCTTCCGCCTGGGTAACCTGGGCAGCCACTACGGCGACATCGCTGGGCCGCGGACGGCTGCTTAGATCCTTCAGGCGCAGCTCGGCAATCCGCACCGCCTCCTCATTGGCCAGGACCTGTCCCTCGGCGCTCTCGAAAGAGCCTACTTGGTAGCCCGGTGTGCCCTTGAGGCCACCGAGGGCGTCTCGTTGTCCCTGTGAGGCATAAAGCAGTGATTTGCTCTGGTCGATCTGTCGCCTTAGGATCTCGAGCTCATCGGCGGTAGGCCCCGCCCGCACCTGACGCAAGGCCGCCTCGGCCGCTGCGATGGCCGCCGTGGCTGTTGCTTCCTGCGCCGCTGCAACCTCTACCGCTTGCTCCGCCGCCGCCACCTGTTCCTCGGCCAACGCGACGAGTACCTGGGCCTGACGAATCTCTTGCGCTCGCGCTCCAGCCTCTAGCCTGGCCAGATCGGCCTCGGCGATAGATAGCGCGGCTCGCGCCTGGTCAGGAGCGGTCTGTAACTCGGGCGCATCGATGACGGCGAGAAGCTGCCCCTGAGTAACGCGGTTCCCCTCAACAACGTGTACCTCGCTCACGATGCCGCTAAAGCCAAAGCTGAGCTCGGCGCGCGTCGCTGGCAGCACTCGTCCAGTGGCCGAGACATAGGTATCTCGCAGACTGGGAAGACCGCTGTCCACCGGGGTAGGGGGCGAGGTGGTTTGCCCCTGGCAAGCGGAAGACAAAATGAGGATAAAACATAATGTAAAAATATCAAGTAAACGGACCCCAAAGCTCAAGCGTCTCATATATCCTCCTTGGCTGTGCACGAGCGCTCTTCTCATAGTATACGAGATTTGACGCTTTTGGGTAGCTCTGGATCCGCTCATGAAATCAGATGGACCGCCCTTGACGGGTCTGCCTATATGTGCTATCATCTATTTGTATTTAGCATATAGCTACCACGATGCGCATAGCCTGGGCCGCCGATCGACAAGATCATGGTTTGAGACATGGCCTATGCATAGGGCATTCGTAACGGCGTATGGTGCGTGCTACAATAAGGTATATATCTGGATGTCGTTTGTAGCTTTTCATATTGTATATGGGGGCATGTTCCGTGTTTGCCGAATGCTCTTGGCAAGCCGGGCCCTTGAGTAGGGGAGGGGGCGATGGAAGATACACGCCAGGCTCGACCGACGCCCGCGGTGGAGAACTATTTGGCGGCTATATATATCATGGAGCGTGATGGAGAGACGGTCATCGGCCGCAAGCTGGCCGATTGGCTGGGCGTGTCAGCGCCTACGGTGACTGTTACCGTGCGCAGAATGATCGAGAATGGCTGGGTTGAGATGCTCGCCGACAAGTCGATCCATCTGACCGACGCAGGTAGAGAGGCGGCTATCGCCGTTGTTCAGCGGCACATGCTTGTTGAACTCCTGTTGGCGCGCATACTAGGGGTGCCTTGGTCGCGAGTGCACGAGGAGGCCGATCGGATAGAGCATAGCCTGTCGGCCGAGACCGCTGCCCGGGTAGCGCACGTTGTCGAGTATGCCCAACTGTGTCCTCATGGCAACCCAATGCCCGGTCATGAAGATGTCACGGCAGATCTGGTGCCCTTGCTAGAGATGGAGATCGGCGTTGACTATACACTGGCCCGCATCCACGAGGAGGCCGAACGAAATGCCGACATGATGGCCTTTCTGGAGCGTAACCAACTCTTGCCGGGTAGTAGAATTCGCTTGCTAGAGCGGGTGCCGGTCAACGAAACGGTGACGGTACTCTGCAATGGCAAGCGGGTCGTCTTGGGGATGTCAGTGGCGCGATGTATGTGGGTCAGCGAGATATCCGAGCCAGAATCCGAGACGTCGGCGTCCAAACAGGATGGAGAACCGGATGGCCAAAGCTGAGGCGTTCGTCGGCGTCGATCTGGGTGGCACCAGTTTGCTGGCTGCCGTCGTCAGTCCTTCTGGGGAGATTCTGGGCGAGGCCAAGCGGAAAACGCGGCCCGAGCTTGGCGCCGGTGGGGTCATGGAGCGCCTAGTCGGCGTGGTTGGGAAGGCGATCAAGCGTTCTGGTGTCAAGAGCAAGGCCATTGGTGGCGTGGGTGTTGGCGTACCGGGGCCGGTGCGTCCCAGCGATGGCCTCGTCGTGCGCTGCCCTAACCTCGGCCCCACGTGGAACAACCTGGTCTTTGCGAAGCGGCTGACCAAGCAGTTTGCGCTGTGCGACTTTTACCTGGATGTGACCATCGACAATGATGTGAACGTGGGCGCCGTGGGTGAGCACACCTATGGCGCAGGCCGAGGCAGCGACCACATGCTGGCGATCTTTGTCGGCACGGGATTGGGTGGCGGCGTGATCATCGATGGGAAACTCTATGCCGGCGCCTGGACCTCGGCCGGCGAGGTGGGGCACATGCCGATCTCGCCCGATGGGCCATTATGCAGTTGTGGCAGACCGGGACACGCCGAGGCGTTGGCCAGCCGTTCGGCGATCGAACGCGAGATCAAGGCCGCTCTCGATGCCGGGCACGAATCGCTGATCCCGGAGATCATGGCTAGAAAGCGCCGTCATGTCATGAGTTCCAGCGTGATCGGCGAGGCCTATGAGGCCAGGGATCGGGTAACCGTCGAGGCGGTGGAAAAGGCGCAATACTATCTCGGTCTCTTGATCGCCGCTTGCGTGAATCTGATGGATCCTCAGATCGTCGTCATCGGAGGCGGTGTGGTGGAGCGTTTCGGCGAGAGCTATCTAGA
>SKLG01000260.1 GCA_007123335.1 Anaerolineae bacterium
CTCGCCGACATGGCCGCCGTGCTCAACCCCGGTGGCGTGCTCATCATCCAGAACCGCAACATGGATCGGGTGCTGGATCGTGGCGAGCGTTTCATGCCGCCCCAGGCGCATCGCGGCGAGGAGGCCGAGTGGCTCTTTTTCCGCTTTTACGATTTCGATGGCCCGCAGCTCAATTTCAATGTGCTGCGCCTGCATCGTCCCCTGAGCGGCCCGTGGCAGATCGAGTATGAGCAGACGCCGCTGCGCGCCTGGCGGCGGGCAGAGTTGGACCAGGCGCTGCAAGAGGTCGGCCTCTCGGTGCTGGGCGCCTATGGCAGCTATCGCGGCGAGCGCTTTGATCCCCAGGAAAGCGGCGACCTGATCCTGGTGGCGGTCAAGCCCGACGCCTGAGCTGTTTAGGTAGAAAGGCAGAGCGCGCGGTGCATCCGGCATCGCGCGCTCTGCTTGGTTATCTCGGTCTATTTATGCTTTAGCCGTCCACGAAGGGCAGGTCATCTCGGGAGGGCACTCGACGCACTGGCGTTTGACACCCTCGCGTGATAGCATGCGCGCATTGACATGCGCCGGAAGGTCTTTACAGCAAAAGCCCTTACCCTCGACCAACGTATAATGCGTGCACTCGGGACAGCGTTGCCCCTGGTTCTTCTTGCGGCCGAAAAGTGGCATGGTCCTCTCCTTAAACGTGTGTGAATGCGCCCTGGGGGCAAGTTACCATTGGGTCAACCAGACGGTGCGCAAGAACCTTGTGATATAACCAGTATATCCATTCCCGCTTTGTCGTCAAATCCGCAGCGCAGCCCTTTCTCCTGTAGTTATAGGTGTATCTCGTTATGCTCTCGTTTTTTTCGCGCGCCATGGGCGTAAAATTGACATGAGTGCGGTCCAGTGCCATACTAGATCCTCTGTAACCAAGAGTTCCCCATGCACGATTTCTTTGGAGTCATGGGACGTCAAGAAGGGAGAGGACGCGTGTTGCTTCCAGAGCTGCGCCGCGAGGTGTGCGCCGCCAATCTCATGCTGCCCAGGGCCGGGCTGGTCACCTGGACCAGCGGCAATGTGAGCGGCCGTGATCGGCGCACGGGCCATGTGGTGATCAAACCCAGCGGGGTATCCTATGACGAGCTGACGCCAGAGATGATGGTGGTGCTGACGTTGGAGGGTGAGGTAATCGAGGGGGCCTATCGGCCCTCGGTGGATGCGGCCACCCACCTGGTGGTCTATCGCCATCGCGACGATGTGCAGGCCGTGGTGCATACCCATTCCCCCTTTGCCACCGCCTTTGCCGCGCTGGGGCGCTCGATCCCGGTCTATCTCACCGCCATGGCCGACGAGTTTGGCGGCCCCATCCCCTGCGGCAGCTATGCCGAGATCGGCGGCGAGGCCATCGGCCAGGAGATCGTGCGCGCCATCGGCGATAGCCCGGCCATCCTGCTCAAGAATCATGGCGTGTTCACCGTGGGCGCCACCCCGATGGCGGCGGTCAAGGCGGCGGTGATGACCGAGGACGTGGCGCGGACGGTCCACTATGCGCTGCAATTGGGCCAGCCCGACGAGATCCCCGCCGATGAGGTGCAGCGGGCCTACCGGCAATACAAGGACCACTATGGCCAGCGATAAGCAAAGCGCCAAGGCCGAGTTGACTGCTAATGCCGAGATCCAGCTTGCGACGCCGCGCCAGAGCGTTCAAGTGACCTTCTCCGATGGCCGCATCTACGAAGGGCCGGTGGGCGCTCCTCTGGCCGACTTTGTGGAGGCCGCCTTTGGCCAGCCCAAAGCGCCGATCATGGCCGCGTTGGTGGATGGCGAGCCCCGGGAGCTGTGCTGGCCCGTGGAGCGCGATGTGCAGGTGCAGGTGGTGGATGTCACCAGCAGCGACGGGATGCGCATCTATCAGCGGGCGCTCACCTTTTTGCTGGTGGTGGCCGTGCGCGAGGGCTATCCGGAAGCGCGGGTGTTCGTCGATCACTCGGTCACTCTGGGCGGAGTCTTTTGCGAGGTGCGCGACCACGACCCCTTTAGCCCGGCGGATCTGGCGGCCATCAAGCAACGCATGAGCGAGATCGTCGCCGCCGACGCACCCATCACCCAGGAAACCCTGTCGGCCGAGGAGGCCCGCGCTCACTTTGGCGCCCAGGGCTATGACGACAAGGTGGAGCTGCTGCGTAGACACCGGGGCGAGGTGACGGTCTATTGCTTGGAGGGCGTCCGCGACTATTTCTACGGCCCCATGCCGCCCTCCACCGGCGCGCTGTGCGTGTTCGATCTGGAGCATTACCCGCCCGGCTTTATCCTGCGCATGCCTCGCCGCGAGCATCCCGATGCCCTCCCGCCTTTTCAGGATGTCCCCAAGCTGATGGAGGTCTTTCGCGACTCGGCCCAACGGCTGCGCATCCTGAACATCCCGGACATTGGCTCGCTGAATCGGGCGGTGGAAGAGGGGCGCATGCGCGAGGCGGTGCTGGTGTCCGAGGCGCTGCACGAGAACCGGATCGCCCACATGGCCAACGCCATCGTGGCGCAACGGGAGCGGCTGCGGCTGATCCTCATCGCCGGGCCATCGGCCTCGGGCAAGACGACCTTTGCCCGGCGGCTGACCATCCAGCTCATGGCCAATGGGCTGCGGCCCTTTGCGCTGGGCCTGGATGACTATTTCGTCGATCGCGAGCACACCCCCCTCGACGAGGATGGCGAGTATGATTTCGAGTCCTTTGACGCGCTGCATCTGGATGTCTTTACCGAACACCTGGCGGCGCTGTTGCGCGGCGAGCGGGTCCGCATGCGCCGCTTTGATTTCCCCTCGGGGCGGGGGATGGAGGCCGACGAGGTGGAGCTGCCCGAGGACACGGTGATCATCATCGAGGGCATCC
>SKLG01000378.1 GCA_007123335.1 Anaerolineae bacterium
CCAGCACGCCCGGCAGCCAAAAGGCATAGCTCACGCACACCAGGGCGATGGCGCGGGCGTGGGCCAGCCCCTGCCCCGGCGTATGCCGAAAGATGGGGCGCACGATGGGCCACGTGATCCAGCCCAAGGCCGAGATCGCCAGCCACCAGCGCAGCCCGTCCAGCATGTCTAGGCCGTCCCTTGAGGAGGCAGAGCGAGGCGCCCGGTTTGACGGCGCAAGGGGGCCGTGACACAATAGCGCGGCGCATCAAGAGCGAACCATCGGCCGATGGCGACAGACCAGACAGAGGGATGTGGATGATGAAAGCGCTGCGACTCTATGGCCCACGCGACCTGCGGCTTGTCGAGGAGGACGTGCCCCGGCCCGCCCCGGGCGAGGCGCTGCTGCGGGTGCGCACGGTGACGGTGTGCCACTCGGACATTCACTACTATCGCTTTGCGCGCATCGGCGACACGGTGAGCGACGTGCCCCTGGTGCTGGGCCACGAGTTCTGCGGCGAGGTGGTGGAGGTGACGCCGGGGGTCGAGGGAGAGATGGGCAAAGGCCCCGCCGTCGGCGACCTGGTGGCGGTGGAGCCGGCCATCAGTTGCGGCCGCTGCCGCTACTGCCGCGAGGGCAACCCCAATCTCTGCGATCATCTCCTCTTCTCCGGCACCCCGCCGCTGGACGGGGCGCTGCGCGAGTACCTGTCCGTCGGCGCCGAGTTTCTCTTTCCCCTGCCCACGGGTTTTACCGCCGACGAGGGCGCCCTGCTGGAGCCGTTGGGCGTCGCTCTGCACGGCTGGGACCTGGCCAAGCTGCGGGTGGGTGCGTCGGTGGCGGTGGTGGGTTGCGGCCCCATCGGGCTGCTGCTCATCCAGTTGGCGCGCATCGGCGGCGCCGGGCAGATCGTGGCCGTCGAGCCGCTGGAATATCGCCGCGCGCTGGCCCGCTCGTGGGGCGCGGTGGCGCTAGAGCCGGATGAACACCTGGAGCGCCACGTCCGCGATCTCACCGAGGGCCACGGCGTCGATGTCGCCATCGAGGCGGCGGGCACGCTACCCGCGCAGGAGGAGGCCGCCCGCATCGTCAAAAAGGGCGGCACCGTGGTGGCCATCGGCATCCCCGCCGAGGACCAACTCATTATGACCCATCACGTCATCCGGCGCAAGGGGCTGACCATCAAGATCGCCCGGCGCATGAAGCTGACCTATCCGCGGGCCATCGCCCTGCTGGCGCGGGGCCAGGTCACCCTTGAGCCGCTGCTCACCCATCACGTCGGCCTGGCCGACGCCGAGCAGGCTTTTCGCCTGGTGGAGCAATACGCCGACGGGGTGATCAAGGCCGCCATCCATCCCTAGCCGCGGTGGACGTCGCCCAACGCCATGGGCTCAGCGGCGTTGGGTCGGCCGGGTAAAGTCGATGACCAGATCCTCGTCCTGAGGTAGCTTGATGGGCAGCATAAAGAAAAAGGTGCTGCCCTCGCCCTCTTTGCTCTCTACCCCGATGCGGCCGTAATGGTGCTCGACGATAAACTTGCTGATCGTCAGGCCCAGCCCGGTGCCGGTATAGGAGCGCGTGGCCCCGCCCTCCACCTGGTAAAAGCGCTGAAAGATCCTCGCCTGCTCCTCCTCGGGGATGCCAATGCCGGTATCCCGCACCGCGATGCGCACCTGATTGCCGAAATCCTGAGCATCGATGGTCACCGAGCCCCCGGCGGGCGTGAACTTGCAGGCGTTTGAGACCAGGTTGGTCAGCACCTGCTCGATGCGCATCGGGTCGGCCTCGATGTTCGGCAAGGACTCGGGCACCCGATTCTCCAACGCCAACTGGCCCTCCTCGGCCAGCGGCTCCAATTGCTCAATGACCCTGGCGGCCACCTCGCGCACCGCGATCTCCTCCGGCTTGAGCTTGATCTGCCCGGCCTCCATGCGCGAGAACTCGAGCAGGTCATCGATGAGGCGCTGCAGGTTCGTCGTCGATTCCCTGACCGTGGTCAGGAAATCGCGCTGTAGCTCATTGATCTCGCCGGTGCGGCCCATGAGGATGATCTCGACAAAGCCCTTGATGGAGTGCAGCGGCGTGCGCAGCTCGTGAGACACCACCGATAAAAAGTCGGACTTGATCTGCTCGATCTCTTTTTGGCTGGTGATGTCGCGCATGACCACGGCCACTCCGCGCATGTGCCCGTTCGCGCCCTTGACCGACGAGGCCAGCGCCTGATAGATGGCCGGCTCCCCGCCGTCCTCACGCTCCAGCTTGAGCTCGCGGATCAACGGCGTGCCGCCCTCCACCAGCGTGTCGTGGACGAGATCCAGGAGCGCCTTGTCGGGCACGATATCGGGCAGGCGCACGCCGGGCTCGGGGGCCTCGATGACGCCGAGGATGCGCGCCGCCACGGGGTTCATCATCAGCAGGCGCAGTTGGGGATCGATGACCAGCACCGCGTCGCCGATGCCGCGCAGAATGGCCTCTAGCTCGTTGCTCTTTTCCAGCACGCTCTGGTAGAGGCGGGCGGTCTGTTTCTCCTCCTCCACAAGCTGGCCATAGAGGCGGGCATTCTTGACGGCGATGGCCGCCTGGTCGCCAAAGGCGTCGAGGAGGTTGACATCGGCCTGGCTAAAGGCGTGGGGCTCGGAGCTGGTGGCCAGCAGCGCGCCGATGGTCTGGTTCTCGGCGTTAGAGCCGACGCCGATGAGCGGTACCGAGATCAACGACGCCACCGGCCAGTCGGCCATGGGGCGAAAGCGGGGGTCGCGATGGGCCTGATGGATCAACACCGGCTGGCGATTCTCCACCACCCAGCCGGCCACCCCCTCGCCGATGCGAAAGGTCATCTCTGGCAGGCGCTCGTGGGGGATGCCCGACGCGGCGGAGGTGATGAC
>SKLG01000231.1 GCA_007123335.1 Anaerolineae bacterium
GGACACGAAACAGGGCGAATACAGGACATGGTAGACCGCGACGAGTTCGAGGGCGAGCTTCGGCGGGCGCTGAACCATTTTTACGATCCCGGCTATCTCCAGGATAGCCCGCTGATCGAATGCTTGGGCATCCACGAAGGAGACCCTGTCGAGGGGCTGCGCGTGGTGTTGCGTCGCGCCATCGAGGCCTTTCGCCCCGTCACCGACGTCCCCGAGACGGCCAAGGAATACCGCGTCTATAGCCTGTTGCACAACCGCTACATCCGCCAAAAGACCCAGGAGACCGAGGCCGCGCGCCTGAGCATCACCGTGCGGCATCTGCGCCGCGAGCAGTCCGCCGCCCTGCGCCTGCTGGCCGATCACCTCGATATGCAGTTCGACCTGTTCCCCTCGGGCCCGCGCCAATCGGAGGAAACCCACGACCTGCGCATCCGCCAGGGCAGCGCCGAGTTGAACCGCGAGATGCTCTGGCTGGCCGACTCGCAGCGCCACGAGACATGCCAGGTGGGGCCTGTGCTCCAAGAAGCTATCGAGTTGGCACAGTCGCTGGCTGCCGAACGGCAGATATCCTTGCGCGCCGAGGACAATGGCCCCAGCGTCGAGGTCGCCATCCCCGGCACGGTGTTGCGCCAGGTGGTGCTCAATCTGCTCACGGCGGCCATTCAGCACCTGGAACAGGGCGGGGCGGTCCAGGTGGCGGCCAAACAATGCGAGGCGCGGGTGGCGCTGAGCGTCATCGCTACCGCGCGAGATCATCGCATCTGGGGCAGAGTGGAGCGCCTGGAGGCCGCCGTGCTCGTCTCGCGCCAGCTTGTCGAGCTCTTTGGCGGGCGCCTGGCCCTGTGCGAGATGGATGAGCGCCTCGTGGTTCAGGTCATTGTGCCGAAAAGCCAACGACAGCTCACCGTCCTGGCCGTCGAGGACAATGCCGAGACGTTGCGGCTGTGGAGCCGCTTTGTGCGCGGCACCCCCTTTAACCTGGTCAAAGAGACCGAGCCTGCCAACGCCCTCGCCAAAGCCATTGAGCTGCGCCCGCAGATGATCGTCCTCGACGTGATGATGCCGGGCACCGATGGCTGGACGCTGTTGCAGCAGTTGCGCGACGAGCCTCTGACCAGCCGCATCCCCATCATCGTGTGCACGGTGCTGCCCCAACGCGACCTGGCGCTATCCCTCGGCGCCAGCGACTTTATTCAAAAGCCAACGACGGGGCAGGAGTTTCGTTCCGTGCTGGAGCGGCAAATCGCGGCGGCAATGCCGCGATGACGGCTCTTAACGCCATGGTGAGGTCGCGGGCCGAGAGCCCCTGCTGACGCCGCAGCGTCAAGGCGCTGCTCATGATCGGCTCGCGCTGCGGGTCCTTGGCCGAGATGACAATGACCGGGATGTCGCGGATCGGCTCCTCCTCGGCCTTGGCCGCCAACACCGCGAAACCGTCCATGCCGGGCATGATCAGATCGAGCAGCACCAGGTCTGGCCGCCACTCGCGCATCAGCCGCATCCCCTCCTCGCCATCAGCCGCCGGCATCACCTCATAGGGCTGAGGGGGGACGGCAAGCATTCGCCCAAAGAGCTGCCGCGCCTCGGTATCGTCCTCCACCAGCAGGATGCGCCGCGCCTCTGGGGCGATGCGCTGGATGCTCGATATCAACTCGGGACGCTGGATGGGCTTGACCAAATAATCCTCGATCCCCGAGGCTTGCATCCCCGCCTCGCGCTCGGGCACCCAACAGGAAAAGATGGGCACATCAAAGGCCATCTGTGGCACGGTGAACGAGGCGTGACCCCCATCGTTGGCAGGCATCTGGTTCAGCACCAGGGCGATCATGGCCTCTGTTTTGATCACCGTCTCCAGCTCGGAGGGCTGTACGGTGGTGACCTCTATCTCGGGCAAGTAATGCCTGATCAGGTCTGAGAGCACCCGCCCCTGTTCCTGCACCATCACCTGCGGGGCGGGGCGATCTCTGGGCGCCAGCGAGGGCTGGGTGCGCGGCTCGTATTCTTGATAGGGGCTGAACCAGCGTCTTGGGCTCGCAGCGGTTTGCTGCTGCTGCACAGGCAGGCTAAAGAAAACGGTGGTACCCACGCCCACCTCGCTCTCGATCCAGATGTGGCCGCCGTGCATCTCGAGAAAGCGTTTGCTGATCGTCAGCCCCAGGCCGGTGCCGCCATAGCGCCGGCGGATGGAGGGATCGGCCTGCTGGAACGGCTCGAAAAGGCGTTGAACAGTGGACGTGTCCATCCCCGGGCCGGTATCGGATACGCTGACGATCACATTGCCGTCCTTCTCGCTGGCCGTCACCTGAGTGATGCCCTGTTGGGTAAAGCGGGCGGCGTTGCTGAGCAGGTTCAGCACCACCTGGCGGATGCGGATATGATCGCAGTGGACGGGGGGCAGGTCGGCGGGCACGTCCACCGAGAGCCGGACCCCCTTTTTCTCGAAAAAGATGCCCACCGCCTCGACCGCTTCCCGTATTATCTCCTCCATGGAGGTCCAATCCTTGTTCAGGCGGATAAAGCCGGTGTCGGCCTCCACCAAGTCGAGCACATCATCCACCAGGTTGGACAGGTGGGCGCTGTTGCGGCGGATGCTGGCCACGTCATCGAGCAGATCGTCGGGGAGGCCGTCGGCGTAGAACTGGGGACGCTGCAAGATCTCGTCGCTAAAGCCGATGATCATGTTCAAGGGCGTGCGCAGCTCGTGGCTCACGTTGGCGACAAATTCCTCTTTGGTGCGTCGCGCCTCCTCGACAGCCTCGCGGGCGGCGGTGAGCAGATCGTTGAGGCGCATCACCTCGCGATTGGCCAGGTCCAGATCCTCCAGCGCCTGCTTGAGCTGTACCTGGCGATCTCTCGCCTCCTCC
>SKLG01000240.1 GCA_007123335.1 Anaerolineae bacterium
CCCTCCATCGTCTTTTTGCCGCGAGACAAGGTCTCGGCGGCGCAGCTCATCCAGCCCATCGCCAACGGCGCGCTGGTGCTGGCGTTGGACACCGATTTCGACGGCTGCATGGCCATCGTCAAAGAGATCACCAGGGACAACTCGATCTACCTGGCCAACTCGATGAACTCGTTGCGCATCGAGGGCCAAAAGACGGTGGCCATCGAGCTGGTGCAACAATTCGACTGGGAGGTGCCCGATTGGATCATCCTGCCGGTGGGCAACCTGGGCAACATCTCGGCGCTGGGCAAGGGGCTGCTGCTGATGCGCGACCTGGGCCTCATCGACCGGCTGCCGCGCCTCGTCGCCGCCCAGGCCGCCCAGGCCAACCCCTTTTACCTGAGCTATCTATCGGGCTTTCGCAGCCTGGTGCCGATCAAGGCCCAAAAGACGTTGGCCAGCGCTATCCAGATCGGCAACCCGGTGAGCTATGAGAAGGCGGTCAAGGTGCTGCAAGAGTTCGACGGCATCGTCGACGAGGCCAGCGAGGACGAGCTGGCCGAGGCAGCGGCGCGGGCCGACCTGACCGGCATGTACGCCTGCCCGCACACCGGCGTCGCCCTGGCGTCGCTGTTCAGGCTCGTGGAGCGGGGCGAGATCCGCTCCGACGAGCGGGTCATTGTCGTCTCGACGGCCCACGGCCTGAAATTCACCAATTTCAAGATCGGCTATCACGAGGGCGCCCTGGAGGGCGTCTCGTCGACCTATGCCAACCCGCCCGTCGAGCTGCCGCCCGATGTGGACGCGGTGCGCGACGTCATCCTGCGGCGGCTGGACGCCTAAAGGCGCTTAGGTGCCGGGCACTTCAGAAAGTGCCCGGCACCTGGATACCACAAGACATTCTATAAGGAGAGCTTCTGTGACCATTCGAGGGCGCGTCTGGAAATACGGAGACAATATCGACACCGACGCCATCATCCCCGCCCGCCATCTGAACGTCACCGACGACGCCGAGCTGGCCTCCCACTGCATGGAGGACCTGGACGCCTCCTTTGTCCAGCAGGTGCAGCCGGGCGACATCATCGTCGGCGGCAAGAACTTTGGCTGCGGCTCGTCGCGGGAGCACGCGCCGGTGGCGATCAAGGCCTCGGGGATTCGCTGCGTCATTGCCGAGACCTTTGCGCGCATCTTTTACCGCAACGCCATCAATATCGGCCTGCCCATCCTCGAATCCCCCGAGGCGGCGCAAGAGACCGAGGCCGGCCACACCCTGGAGGTGGACCTGGCGTCGGGGCTGATCCGCAACCTGGACACGGGCAAGGAGTACCGGGCCACGCCCTACCCGCCCTTTATGCTGGCCATCATCGACGCCGGCGGGCTCATCGAGTATACCCGGCTCAAGATTCAGGCGGAGGGCTAGCATGGACGAGTCATCGGCGGCGGACGTCCTGCGCGTGGCGTTCCAGGGCGAGCGCGGAGCCTATAGCGAGCAGGCCGCCCTCGATCTGTTGGGCGAGAGGATCGAGCTGGTGCCCTGCGCCACCTTTGATGAGGTGTTTGCCTGCGTCGAGGCGGGGGAATGCGAACACGGCGTGGTTCCCGTCGAGAACTCGCTAGCTGGGAGCCTCCACCGCGTCTATGATCTGCTCCTGCAGCATGATCTGTACATCGTGGCCGAGTACAATTTGCGCATCTCCCATTGCCTGATCGCCCACCCTGGGGTATCATTGGCCGATATCCGTCAGATCTATTCGCACCCGATGGCGCTGGCCCAGTGCGAAGAGTCGTTGCGCGAGCTGGGCAGGAACGGCATCGAGATCGTGGCCGCGCTGGACACGGCGGGCAGCGTCAAGTGGATCAAGGAGCAGGGGCTGTGCGACGCCGCCGCCATCGCCGGCGAGCGGGCCGCCGAGATCTATGGCCTGGCCATCCTCCGCCGCGAGCTGGAGGACGAGGCGGCCAACTATACCCGCTTCATCGCCCTGAGCCGCGAGGCGGTGACGCCCACCGGCGAGAGCAAGACCTCGCTGGCCTTTGCCGGCCAAAACGAGCCGGGGCTGCTCTTTCGCTGCCTGAGCGCCTTTGCCCTGCGCGACATCGACCTGACCAAGATCGAGTCGCGGCCGTTGCGCGGCGTGCCCTGGGAGTATGTGTTTTATGTCGATTTCCTCGGCAGCATGTCCGAGGAGCGCTGTCGGCGGGCCATCGAGCACCTGAAGGAGATGGCCACCTTTGTGCGCGTCTTTGGCTCCTACCCCCGGGCGCGGGCCGCCTGGGTCGAGGGGCAATGAGTGTTGTCCAGATATCGAGCGCGTTTCCACCATCCAAACAATTAGAGGAGAACGTGGTATGAAAGCCAAGATCGCGGTATTGCCCGGCGATGGCATCGGTGTGGATATTGTCGTCGAAGCGTTAAAGGTGCTCCGCGCCGTCGCCGAGAAATGGGGCCACGAGTTTGCCTTTGAAGAGGCCCTCATCGGCGGCATCGCCATCGACGAGACCGGCTACCCCTTGCCGCCAGAGACCCTGGAGCTGTGCCAGGCATCCGACGCGGTGCTCCTCGGCGCGGTGGGCGGCCCCAAGTGGGACGACCCGACGGCCAAGATACGCCCCGAGCAGGGGCTGCTGGGCATCCGCAAGGCGCTGGGCCTGTTCGCCAACCTGCGCCCGGTCAAGCTCAGCCCGGCGCTGCTGCACACCTCAAACATCAAGCCCGAGGTGCTCAAGGGCACCGACATGATGGTGGTGCGCGAACTCACCGGTGGCATCTATTTTGGCGAGCGCGGCCGCAAGGACGATGGCAAGACCGCCTATGACACCATGTCCTACACCGAGGCCGAGATCGAGCGGGTGGTGCGCCTGGCCTTTGAGCTGGCGCGCAAGC